>NZ_JAQUZF010000192.1:0-3180 GCF_028691475.1 Anaeromusa sp. | reverse complement strand
TTGGGAGCGAAAATAGCTTGGAGGTGGCGGTATGCGTAGAAGCCGCTTGAAATTGCGGATTGCGAGGCAGTTGCAATATATTGTGACTGAACCTTTTAAAAAGTTTATGCAAGCGAACTCGTTAGGGGGGAATCTTCTTTTAGTAGCTTTGGTTATTGGCATGGTTTGGGCTAATTCCAGTTTTGCAGAGCAGTATTATGCATTGTGGGAAGGATCGTATTTGGGAGTTTTTCTGGACGGTTTTGTTTTGAAGAAAAGTTTACACCATTGGCTCAATGACGGTTTGATGGCAATTTTCTTTTTTCTGATCGGCTTAGAAATAAAAAGAGAACTTCTCGTAGGAGAACTGTCGGTTTGGCGTAAAGCCTTATTTCCGGTGGCAGCCGCCGCGGGCGGCATGATTATGCCTGCAGTTCTTTTTGCAGCACTTCAAGTTGGCAGCCCAGAGACCGTAAGAGGTTGGGCAATTCCTACGGCGACAGATATCGCATTTGCTTTGGGCGTTTTGTCTTTACTAGGAAAGCGGGTGCCGGTTACGATGAAAATTTTTCTGACGGCGCTAGCTATTGTGGATGACATCGGGGCGATTTTGTTAATTGGACTGTTTTATTCCCCGGCGCCAGTATGGGGATGGCTGGGAGCTGGTGCGGGTATTTTTGCGTTCATGCTCTATTTAAATCGTTCTGGAGTGCGGAATGTAAGTTCTTATTTAGGGTTGGCGGTGTTGCTGTGGGGAGCGATCCTTTTTTCCGGCGTACATGCTACTTTGGCAGGCGTGCTGGCTGCCTTTGCTATTCCGGTGCACACCCGCATTTCTAGGGCTAAGGCGGCGGAAAAAGGCGATGCGCTGACGCGCAAGTTGCAAACCTTAGTTTCTTCAGAAAAAAAGGTTTTAGCAGATCCAGTCTATCATGATGTATTGGCCCAGATTGCTAAACTGTATCGTGATGCAGGGACCCCCTTGCAGCGGCTGGAGCATGCGCTGCATCCGGCTGTTGCCTATGCCATTTTGCCGTTGTTTGCTTTGGCCAATGGGGGGGTAACCATTCAGCCGGAACTATTAGGGAGTGTGACCGAGCCATTGTCGTTAGGAATCATTGCAGGGCTTTCTCTGGGAAAGCCTGTTGGAATTGTAGGTGTTTGCTGGCTTTTGGAGAAGCTGGGCGTTGCCGAACGGCCTAATGGTATGTCTTGGCGGCAGATGTGGTCGGCGGGATGTTTTGCAGGCATTGGGTTTACGATGGCTATCTTTATTGCTAATTTGGCTTTTGTGGAAGTGCGTTTTTTGGAATCGGCTAAATTGGCGATCCTTCTTGCTTCTTTAATATCTACGTTTTTAGGCGTAGGCTTACTTCTTGGATGCGGGCGCGCTTTAAAAAACAAAGACTTGTTAGAAAACCAGGTGTAATCAATGCGAAAACTGCCGTTAGTAAGCGAGCATGCTTGCTTACTAACGGCAGTTTTGATTTATCTTATGCAAATTTTGAGCTAAAAAACAGGGTTTGGATAAGCTGTCGCGAATTTTGTATAAACGACAGAGTTGCAGCGTTGCACAGCCTTCTTAAGAATTTAACTTGGCGCAGATAGAATCGTAGCGTTTGCGCAACTGACGCTCAAAGAAAGCGAAGATGGCAACGACGAAAAGATAAGCAAAGGAAACCAGAAAAAGAGTGGTTATGTCGTAATCTTGGTAGATTAGGACAAAAGCGGCGTACACATAGCCGATGACTAATCCGTATTTGCAGATAGATAACATGCGGATTAGCGTATCCAGGTATTTCATAGATGCCTCCTCGAAATTTTCATGCAAGAATAGATGAAACATTAAAGTCATTCTAACATGTTTGGCTAGGGACAGCAACTAAATGAAGGAAACGGCAGGGATGAGGAATGGAATATTTGAAACAGGTACCGCTGTTTAGCGATTTGCCGCCAGAGGTTCTACAGCGTATTAATACGGTGGTTTTGGAGCGGACTTATAAAAAGGGCGAAAGCATTTTTATGGAAGGAGAACCAGGGCAAGGGCTTCATTTTGTGCGCACAGGGCGAGTGAAAATTGTCAAAACGGCGGAGGATGGGCGGGAACATATTATCAAATTTCTAAAGGCTGGAGAGATTTTTGCGGAAGTGCTCTTGTTTAACCATCTGCCCTATCCAGCTACTTCGGTAGCGGTAGAAGACAGTCGGATTGGCTTGATTCGCAATGAGGACTTAGAACTCTTGATTTTGGAAAATAACGCCTTAGCATTGCTCTTGATTCGCTCTTTGAGTCAGCGCTTACTGTATGCTCAGCAAAAGATCAAAGAATTAGCGCTGCAAGATGTGCCTGCTAGAACGGCGGAATTATTGCTGCGTTTGAGCCGAGAACAGGGGAAATGCGACGCAGCAGGGAAGCCTCTTCTGGATCTCCCGGAGTCTAGGCAGGAACTAGCCGGTTTGATGGGAACCTCAAGGGAGACCTTGAGTCGTACGCTGAGCGATTTCAAAAAACGTAAGTTGATTTCTATGGAGGGAAATCAAATTGTACTCTTACAAGAGGAACAGCTTTTTGACCTGTCTTCTTGACAAGAGAAAAAGGGTATTTTATAATACCCCCAGCATGAAAACGGAGGCTGGCTATGTTGCAGCAGGAACAGGATGACTATTACATGGGCTTGGCTTTGGAAGAAGCGCGTAAAGCCGCCGAAAAAGGAGAGATCCCCATCGGGGCGGTATTGGTCTATGAAGGTCAAGTAGTGGCGGCGGCGCACAATCTTCGCGAAACCGGCCATGACGGTACCGCGCATGCAGAGATGCTGGCGATCCGCCAAGGCTGCGAGAAACTGTCTCGCTGGCGTTTGACTGGGACAACGCTTTATGTTACAATTGAGCCGTGTTCGATGTGTGCGGGAGCCCTCGTGAATAGCCGTGTTACGCGCCTTGTCTATGGAAGCGCGGACGCTAAAGCTGGCGCTGTGGAGTCTTTGTTCAATATCGTACAACATCCTGCATTGAACCACTCGTTAGAGGTTACCTCCGGAGTGCGGCAGGAAGAATGCGCTGGCATTATGAAAGAATTCTTTCGGCAACGGCGTAAAAAATAGCATTTGGAGAGGTGTCCGAGTGGTCGAAGGTGCTTGACTCGAAATCAAGTGTCCCTTAACCGGGACCGTGGGTTCGAATCCCACCCTCTCCGCCATT
>NZ_JAQUZF010000065.1:0-14792 GCF_028691475.1 Anaeromusa sp. | reverse complement strand
AAAAAGGAAATCCCTGTCCCGCCTATGGATAAAATGAATTCCGGCCAAAAAAGCATGGGCGCCCTCATGCTCCACGGCGGCATTTTTCTCATGGTCAGCGGCTGGCTTTTGTATGCATTCTTGCCGATAACCCCCCGCGAAATCGCTTATTGGCTGGGCTTAGGGCACGAATGGATCGGTCTGCTTTTGGGAGTTTCTACGCTGGCTCACATTGGTTTAGGGATTTATAACCAGGCGGAATTTAAATCCATGTTCGGCGACGGCACCATTCCTTTGGCGGTAGCCGAAAAACACAGTCCCCTCTGGGTCGAACGCCATGTAGAACCGCTAGTCTCCGACGACGCTCCCCAGGAGCAGGCGCTCCAGGAGCAAAGCCTCGGTTAAAACGAAAGGCAGAGCGCAAAGATTGAACAATATCTTAACCCCCCTTTCACGTTTTTCGTGTATTTCGCGGTTCGTTTTGCAAAATCTGGTATATTAAAAAATGCCCTTGTCAGCTTTGAAGGCTGATAAGGGCATTTTCATTTGCTTACGCAGGCTCGCCGCCAATTAAGGCCAGCAGTTCCTGGGTCTTGGCTTCCAGCAGCGCCGCATCGCTTCTTGTTTCCACATTGAGACGCAGCACCGGCTCCGTATTGGACATGCGCACATTGAAGCGCCACTTCTCATATTCAATGCTAATGCCGTCAGTGTAGTCCACTTGGGCTTCGCCAACTGCATAGGCGCTTTCAATACGACTAATGACTTCCTTGCCGTCCGCCACTCGCCGATTGATTTCACCGCTGCAGGGAAATTTTGCCACTCGCTCCGCCACCAGCGCGGATAACGGCTTACCTGTGAGGCACATACTCTCCACCACCAGCAGCCAAGGAATCATGCCGCTGTCGCAGTACGCAAAGTCTCTGAAATAATGATGCGCTGACATTTCACCGCCATAGACGGCGTCTTCTGAGCGCATGCGCTCTTTGATAAAAGCATGGCCGCTCTTGGAAAGCACCGGCACGCCGCCCAAAGCTTCCGTCATTTCCACAGTGTTCCAAGTCAAGCGGGGGTCATGAATGATTTTAGCCCCTGGATTCTTGCGCAAGAAAGCTTCCGCCAAAAAGCCCACCATATAGTAGCCTTCAATAAACGCGCCTGTCTCGTCAAATAAAAAGCAGCGGTCAAAATCGCCGTCCCAAGCAACGCCCAAATCCGCCTTATGCTCCCGTACTACCGCCGCCGTCGCCTCACGATTTTCTATCAACAAAGGGTTCGGAATACCATTAGGAAAATTGCCGTCCGGGCGATGGTTTACCTTGATGAACTGCAAGGGCAGCCAAGTCTCCAACGCATCCAAAACAGGACCAGCGCAGCCGTTGCCGGCATTCACTACCACTTTGAGCGGTTTTAGCTTCATGCGGTTGATATACGTCAAAAGATGCCGGATATACGACTCCATAATCAGCCTGGGCATAATAAACCCTTTACTTTTCCCCGGCTCCACTTCATGCTTCCATTCTTCTTCCACCGCACGCTGGGCAATCTCTTTAAGCCCTGTATCGCCGGAAATGGGACGCGATTCTTTGCGCACCAGTTTCAAACCATTATAGTCCATCGGATTATGACTGGCGGTTACCATGATGCCGCCGTCCGCTTTTAGATGGGATGTCGCAAAATAAACCATTTCCGTACCGCATAAGCCAATATTCATAACTTCGCAGCCGCCGTCGCTGAGCCCCTCACTAAGGGCTATAGTGAGTTTTTCACTGGACAGGCGCACATCGCGCCCTACTACCACTTTTTCCGCCGCATACATTTGTGCAAAAACTCGGCCGACACGGTATGCCAGCTCCTCATTCAATTCCTCCGGCACCCGTCCCCGGATGTCATACGCTTTAAAAGCTGCCTTAGTCAAATTCATGCCTAATCCTCCTTTTTTATAGTTAGCCTTATTCAGGCTCTGCCGTAAACGTCTTCGAAACGGACGATGTCATCCTCGCCCAAGTAACTGCCGTTCTGTACTTCAATAATTGCCAGCGGGATCCTCCCGGGATTCTCCAAACGATGTTTGGTGCTTTGAGGCACAAAAATACTTTCATTTTCATGCACCATGCGTACCTCATCGCCCACAGTAACCTTGGCGGTTCCTCCTGTAACAATCCAATGCTCGCTGCGATGGTAATGCATTTGCAAGCTCAGGCAGCCGCCGGGATTGACTACAATGCGCTTCATTTTATATCCAGGACCTTCCCCCAGCACGCTATAGCTCCCCCACGGACGATACACTGTGGTATGTTCCTCCGCTTCCTTGCGGCCCAAGCTTTTCAGCTCCGCCACTAAGTCTTTTACCTTTTGCGACTCGCCCTTGCCTGCCACCAAAATCACATCGTCGGTTTCCACAACCAACACGTCCTCCAGGCCAATCCCGGCAATCAGACGGCTGCGTCCTAAAAGCAGCGAATTTTTACAATCCAGCGCCATACAGTCTCCGGCTATGGCGTTGCCGTCGCCGTCCTTCGGAAGCACATCGTAAATCGCATCCCATGAGCCAATATCATTCCAATAGCCGCCAAACGGAATGGTCAGCACCTGCGTTGATTTCTCCGCTACGGCATAGTCAATAGAGATATCCGGCATCTCTGCAAAGCGTTCACGCAGCGACTCAAGATCAAGCGCTAAAAGCTCGGCAATATCCGGCTGATGCGCTGCAAGCTCTTGCCGCATCGTACCCATCGAAAAGGCAAACATGCCGGAGTTCCAATAGTAATTTCCTGCTTCCAGATACTCCTGGGCCGTTTTTTCATCCGGTTTTTCTTTGAACGATTCTACACGAAAACCGCCGTCGCAAGGCGTACCCGCCTGAATATATCCATAGCCGGTTTCCGCCTTGGCCGGTCGAACGCCAAAGGTTACTAGATGCCCCAGTTTGGCCGCCTTCACACCCTCCTTCGCCGCCTGCTGAAAGGACTCCGGCGGGCGAATAATGTGATCCGCAGGACAAACAAGCAACACTTCATCGTCTCCGGCGTTCAACTCTTCCCGGCAATAGGCCATCGCCAGCGCGATTGCTGGCGCGGTATTGCGAGGCACCGGTTCAGTCACAATGTGAGCCTTAGGCGCGCCGCAGATGGCCAATTCCGTTTTAACATGATGCAGTTGTTCTTGATTGGTCACTACCAAAATGTCTTCCTGCTTAACAATCCCCTTTAGCCTTCCGACAGCTTGGCACAGCAAAGATTTGTCCGTACCCAACGATAAAAATTGTTTGGGCATGGTTTTGCGGGATAACGGAAACAGCCGAGTCCCGCCGCCACCAGCTAGAATTACCATTTTCATATAACAAGAAGTCTCCTTCCACAATTGTCCAATAATTGTATCTGAGTTTATTCTTTTCTGCGCCAGCCGCGGTAATTCCTTCCCGCTAAGAAAAACCGCTGCGCGGTCCTTTGAGAGCAAAGAGATTGAACAAGAGTCTCGATAGTCACGGGAGGGCACGATGGAGGGTTACGGGGCACGGTTTACACAGAGAAGCAAAGGAAAGGCCAGAGTTAACAGAGAAAAGCCGGATGGAACAGGAGTACGACGGCGCTAGAGGGTACGACGGAGGCTGCGGCGGCCGTGACTGTATTTATACTCTTATAAACCCCTTTCGTGTCTTTCGTGTATTTCGCGGTTCGTTATCCACACCCCCTTGCCGTGCCTCCTGTTTCAACCTCTCAATTCTGATATTGTAAGAAAAAAGAAGGGACTGTGCCGAAACTAAGTTTCAACACAGCCCTTCTCTTTATGGGAAGATTATTCTCGCTCTATAATTGTCGCCACGCCTTGCCCGCCGCCTACGCAAAGAGTCGCCAGGCCAATCTTTTTATTATGCCTATGCAGTGCATGAATCAATGTTGTCAAAATCCGAGCGCCGCTGGCGCCGATAGGATGCCCTAATGCAATGGCGCCGCCATGAACATTGACTTTCTCCGGTGCAAAGCCCAACTCTTTGGCCACGGCTAAGCTTTGCGCCGCAAATGCTTCGTTTGCTTCAATAAGCTCTAAGTCCCGCACCTCCAGCCCCGCCTTCGCCAAAGCCTGCCGCGTTGCCGGCACAGGGCCCATCCCCATCATGCCAGGCTCTACGCCGCCATCGCCATAAGAAAGAATACGGGCCAAGGGCCGTAGCCCCAAAAAATCGGCTTTTGAGCGGCTCATCACCACCAGCGCCGCCGCTCCGTCATTGAGTCCAGATGCATTGCCTGCGGTAACCGTACCGCCGTCCAAAAAAGCCGGTTTAAGTCGCTGCAAGGTTTCCATCGTTGTTTCAGACCGCGGATGCTCATCACACTCTACCAGCGTCGTTCCTTTGCGTCCCACAATTTCTACAGGCATCAGCTCCGCTGCAAAAGCGCCTTGGGCTTGCGCCGCTGCCGCTTTGGCCTGAGAAGCCGCCGCCAGCTCATCCTGCGCCAAACGGCTGATCCCATAATGGTTAGCCACATTTTCTGCGGTAATTCCCATATGATAGTCATTAAAGGCGCACCATAAACCGTCTTGAATCATGACATCCTTCGTTTGCCCGTGCCCCATGCGACAGCCGCTGCGCGCACGAGAATCCAGCAAGTACGGCGCATTGGACATGCTTTCCATGCCTCCGGCCACAACGATGTCCGCATCGCCCGCCGCAATGGCTTGGGCCGCCAAGTTCACGCTTTTGAGTCCGGAACCGCAGACTTTATTGATAGTGCAGGCCGCCGCTTCTGTGGACAAGCCAGCTTTCAACGCCGCCTGTCGGGCCGGATTCTGCCCTTGCCCCGCCTGCAGGACTTGACCGAAAACAATTTCTTCGACTAATTCCGGCGCTACCCCAGCTCGACGCACCGCTTCTTTGATCACCAGCCCGCCCAATTCCACCGCACTCAACGCCGCCAATGCGCCTTGAAAGGAACCCACAGGAGTTCTTACGGCACTGACAATAACCGCTTCTCTTTCTCTGCTCATATCATTGCCCCTTTCATCGTCTGCAAGTTCGGCGATACCGAAAATTCCGCCAGCGTTTTATCACGAACATCCGCCACAGTTACTTCCGACGCCAGTTCCTGCAGCACCATCCCCTCGGCGCCCCAAGAAAAAACAGCCAGCTCCGTTACCAAGACGTCCACAACCTGACGGCCTGTCAACGGCAGCGTACATTGTCGCAGAATTTTGGACTGCCCTTTTTTCGTGCAATGTTCCATCGCTACAATCACCTTGCGAGCGCCGTTCACCAAGTCCATAGCGCCCCCCATGCCGGGCACGCGCTGTCCAGGGACCATCCAGTTAGCCAAATTTCCTTCTTGGTCCACTTCCAGCCCCCCCAGAACCGTCACATCAATATGACCGCCCCGAATCAGAGCAAAAGACATGGCGCTGTCAAACATGGCCGCCCCCGGCACCAGGCCCGCAGGCTGTCCGCCCGCATCCACCAGATTGGCATCCTGCTGCCCTACAGCCCCTAAACCGACAAAACCATTTTCCGACTGCACCATCACTTCTACGCCTGACGGCAAATGCTGCACTACCTGCGTCGGCAATCCAATACCCAAATTCACCACGTCGCCATCGGTCATCTCCAACGCCACGCGTCGGGCTATGCGCGTTTTAGCATCCATTATCTTTTCCTCCCGCAACCACATAGTCCACGACAATACCTGGGGTCGCTACCGAATCCGGCAATAAAGTTCCTACCGGAGTCACTTCCTCTGCAAGCACTGCTACTACATCCGCCGCCAAAGCCATCAACGGATTAAAGTTGCGCGCTGTTTGGTCATATATAAGATTCCCATACGTATCTGCGCGGCGGGCTTGAAGCAAAGCTACCTCCGCCCGCAAAGGAAGCTCCAACAAATATTCACGTGTTCCTGAAATAATCTTCTTTTTTCCTTCCTCCACCACAGTCCCCAGCCCTACCGGCGTCAAAACGCCTCCCAAGCCGGCGCCGCCGCAGCGAATCCGCTCGGCCAGTGTCCCTTGCGGCACTAATTCCACGCTCAATTCCCCGGCCAAATATTGCCGTCCTGTTTCTCCATTTGTGCCGATATGAGAAGCAATAACCTTTTCCACACATCCGGCTGCAATTAGTTTGCCCACGCCTTTATCTACAAAGGACGTGTCATTTGCAATTAGCGTCAGTTTGCGGACCTTTCGGTCCACAAGGGCGTCGATCAACGCTTCCGGCGTACCTACGCCAAGAAAGCCGCCAACCATAACAGTCATACCGTCTTGTACCAGGGCTGCCGCTTCCGCCAATGAGCAACGCTTGTCTTTTTTCATAGTCCTCCCTCCACGCCCCATATACGGCGCACATCCGCCGGAGTCGCCAAGTCTCTCCCCATAGCGCTGGCCAGCGAGGCAATCCGTTTGACTAACATGGCGTTAGTGGCCAGCACGCCTTTTTCATAGTAAATATTATCTTCCACCCCAACCCGAACATGACCGCCCAAAGCCATTGCCATCATCGAAAGCGGCACATGCTGCGGACCAACTACCGCGACGCTCCAGACCGCACCAGGCGGCAACGCTTCAACCAAAAAGAGTAGATTGCGAGCGGTAGCCGGCAAAGCTCCTTTCACTCCCAAGACCAGGTTAAACACCAACGGCTCTTGCAAAAGACCTGCCTTCGCTAAAGAAATTGCATTGGGCACCATGGCGGCGTCAAATACTTCGCACTCCGGTTTGATACCTTTCTGGATCATTTCCTTGGCTAAATGTTCAATCAACGCTGGCTCGTTCACATTGGCGCTGCGGGGAAAATTGGAAGACCCCGTCGCCAAACTGGCCGAATCCGCCGTAAGAGCAAGCACCTCCGCCCGCTCTTCTCCTGTACGGGCCGCTCTGGCGCCTGTAGAAAGCTGGCGAACAATCGGACAGCCGGAAGCATCCAAGGCCGCCAGGATCTTTTGAAATACCTCCACTCGATGCGTCGGCGCACCAGCCTCATCCCGCGCGTGCAAATGAGCTACTGCCGCGCCGGCGGCAAAGCACGCTTCTACATCAGCCACTATTTCCGCCGCTGTTACCGGCACATGGGGCGTCATTTCCTTAGTCGGCACATTGCCGGTAGGGGCTATGGTAATAATCAGCTTTTCCATTTCAGCGACCTCCCTGTTCCAATTGGGCTGCAAAAACGACAAAACCTTTTTCTAAGCCTTCCAGCAATTCATCGGCTTGCTCTTTCATCAGGATCAAAGGCGGCGCAAGCAAGAAATGGTCGCCGTTTTCTCCGTCGGCGCCGCCAGTACCCGGATAAACAATAACCCCTTGCTCCATCAATAAGTTTGTTAATTTTTCCGCCAAGCCCATGGCCGCTGGAAAAGGCTCTTTCGTCGCTTTATCCTGCACTAATTCAACTCCAAGCATCAGTCCCTTGCCGCGCACATCGCCTACAAACCAGTATTTATGCAACGCTTGCTGCAGCTTCAACAGCAAATATTCACCGACAACTGCAGCATTACCGGCCAAGTCTTCCTCAACCAACACCTGCACGACTTCATTAGCCACCGCCGCAGACAGCGGATTGCCGCCATAGGTATGACCATGCACAAAAACACCGCTGCCTTGACAGAAGGTCTGATAAATTTCTTCCTTGGCCACTACGCCGCCAAGCGGCGAATAACCGGCGCTCATGCCTTTGGCCACGCAAACCATGTCCGGCACTACGCCCCAGGCGTCAATGCTAAACAGTGTGCCTGTACGGCCAAAGCCAGCCATAACTTCATCAGCAATAAACAAAATGTCATATTTATCGCAGATTTCCCGGATAATGCGGAAATAGTCCGGATGCGGCACCAACGCGCCGCAAGCTGCGCCGCCCACGGTTTCCGCAATAAAGGCGGCAATGCTGTCCGCTCCTTCCATTTTGATAACACGTTCCAAATCATAAGCGCATTCCACGCCGCAAGTAGCCTGCTCCTTGCCAAACGGACAGCGATAGCAATAGGCTGGCGCAATATGAGGAAAGTCGAGCAACAAGGGGGTGTATTTTTTTCGCCGTTTATCTCCGGTCATAGAAAGGGAGCCAATGGTATTGCCATGAAAGCTTTTCCAGCGGGAAATCACCCGATACTTGCTGCTTTTCCCATCCCGCTCCAGGTAATACTGTCTGGCCATTTTCAACGCTGCCTCAGTAGCTTCCGAGCCGCCGGACACCAAATAAAGACGATTCAGGCTTCCCGGAGCCAACTGCGCCACTCGATTCGACAGCTCCCGAATCGGATCGGATGTCCAGCGGGATAAATGGCTGAAAGCCACTTTTTGCGCTTGTTCGTGCATCGCCTTGACAATACGAGGATGCGCATGCCCCAAATTGCTCACCGCCGCGCCGGAGCAAGCGTCAATATAGCGTTTCCCTTGTTTGTCATACAAATAGATACCTTCGCCGCGCTCCACTTCGGTATAATTCTTTCTTACATTACGATAAAACACATGATCCATTTCTCATTCCTCCAGCTTTTCTTGCTTTGTAGTTATCATAGATGCTGCCGCAGACCTTGAGAAATTGACAATGCCGATATGTCTCATAGAAAAAAACAATATAAAAAAAGACCTGCTAGCTAAGCAGATCTCGTAGGGTTTGCATTATTTTTTTGTCTCAATGCCCAAGGCGGCAAAAAGCTCCTTACGTCCCGGCGTCTCTTCCTTATCCCGGTGCACCGCCGCCCATAATTCCAACTGTCCCGCCGGCGCATCCGTTAGTATCGCTAAAAACCCATTCTCTACTTCCGCCTGCACCAGACGTTCCGGTAAGAAAGCAACACCCAAACCATCTAAAACCGCCCGCTTCACACCTTCAGAATCGCTATACTCGGCTAAAGAATCTGGCTCCTGTTCCTGCATAGCGCCCTTCGATTTTTCGCGCATAACCGTTCCCGGACGAAACGATAGATAGGGCCATTCCGCAAGTGGTTTTCCCTGGCACAAAGAAACCATATCCAAGCAGCCCACCCATATCATGGCTTCTTTCCTCCAAAAGAATGGACTTAATAAAGAAGACACTGGTTTTTCATGCAGCAATCCTACATCAAATCGATTATTCAAGAGACCGTTTTCCACCTCTGCCCCGGAAAGACACAAATCAACCTGCAAGGACAAATTGGCCTTCTCACGTCTAAAGTGGCGCACTACCGATGACAAATGATAATTCATCAAAGGCGAAGAGATTCCCAGACGGACTTCTTCCGGACGCTCCGTAAAGTCCTGCATTTGCCCTTCCAGCTTCTCGTAAAGAACAAGCAAATTTGCGCTTTGACAAGCTAAAAATCGTCCTGCTTCGGTAATGTATAAACGCTTGCCCAAGCGTTCGAAAAGGCGTACTCCAAAATGCTCCTCCAGTTGGCGTATCTGCGCCGTTACTGTTGGCTGCGTAAAATTAAGGCGCTCCGCCGCCTGCGTAATGTTTTCCAGTTCCGCTACCGCCTGAAACGTGCGCAATAATCGCAAATCCATGATATCGCCTCCCTTCCGAGTAAGTTGCTGCATATATCCTTCACATTAAACCTCAAATCACCTGCACAAACAAGCTCATCGTCCCGCCGCACACCATGCCTTCATCAGCGGCCACGGCATTCAGCATTTCTATCGTATATACGTGCGTTTTCCCGGTCTGCAACGCCAAAAGCGCCTGCTGTTTCGCCTCAGCTTCGGCGCAGCCGCCGCCAATAGTTCCTTGTACGACGCCATCGGGCTGCACCAGCATCTGACTGCCAGCCTTGCGAGGCGTCGAGCCTTTGGTTTCAACAATCGTCACCAACACGATCTTTTGGCCTTGCTTTTGAAAATCACAAATGCTTCTCAACAGCGTTGCGTCCATGCCAAACCTCCTGTGCCAAGCGCAGCGGCTGAGCGCTTTTCTTTTGCAAAACCCCAAGAAGTTCCGCCGCAATGCTAAGTGCGATTTCCCCAGGCGTCTGCGCACCCAAATCCAAGCCAATTGGCGCATAAATCCTTGCCAGCCAAGCCTCTGGCACATCTTCGTCCGCCAATTGCCGAAAAAGAGCCGCCACACGCCGGCGGCTGCCCAGCATGCCCATGTACGCGGGCATCGTTCCCTGCAAAAGCCGCAAACATAACAGATCATGCTGGTGCCCGCGCGTGGCCAATACTACAGCGGTTTGGGCATCGATACGCCCCGCCAGTTGCACTGTCGCCTTGGCAAAATCCTGACACACTAGTTCCGTCCCTGCTGGAAACCAGGCCGCTGCCATAAACTCTGGTCGATCATCAACCACAATCAGCTCAAACCCCACGAGACTCAGCATCTGCGCCAGAGCGCGGCTGATATGACCGGCTCCGAAAATAATCGCCTTGCGAGCAGGCAGCAAGCGGTCCCAAAAAACCTGCCCACAGCCGCCAGTGCTATGCTCCAGCCGCAATAGTTTTGGACCCGGCCAGCTTTGTTCTTGTATATAATCTATTAGTTTTTTCGTAAAATCCTGGTCCCAAATAGTTCCATCTTGTCGACCATCTTGATACAGTAAGAGCATTTGCCCCACAGCCTGCGCTTCCGGACAAGCCACTAAAGTTACCACATCAAACAGTTCGCCATCTTGCGCCGCTTGGGCCAAAGTTTCAAAATGACTCATCGTTTTTCCCCAAATACAGCAGTGCTTCCACTACGCCGCCGCCCACAGCGCGGGCTTTGTCAGAAATGCTGAAACAATGCTCCTGCCGACAGCGCGGATCGACATCCGCTACCTTCATGCCGGCGTCTACCAGCAGCCCCTCACGCAGCAAGCCGCGCAGCACCCCTGCAATTTGAGTGCAAACCGGCGCTTCCCCCGCATAGGCCACAGTTTCACCGGCGCAGACCGTATCGCCGATTGTCCGTACGCAGCGAAACAGTCCCGCCGCAGGCGCGCGCAGTACCCGTTCTTGCGTATAGCCGCCGATAGCGCCCGGGACCCCTGTGTTGGGAGCAGCTGCGCCCTCCATGATAACCCTGCCCAAATCATGGCCTCGGTTGGTTTCGACCACGGCATGCACATCCTGCTGTGCAGTGAACCCTGGACCTACGCCGATGACAAGTTCCGCCTGCTCTTTATATGTACCGGTATTTCGTTTTGCCAAGGTCGCATCCACCAACGCCCAAGGGCGCAAGGTACGCCACAATGCCCCTTCCGCATCGACTACCACTGGAATAATGCCTCTTGCAGCTACCGCCGTCGCCTCCGCAGCGCTGCTCAAAACAGCTTCGACGCCCTCTACCGTGCAGCGTCCTTCATATACAGCCTGTGCAAAAGCCACCGTCCGCCGAATGACAGTAGGCTGGGGCAACTCGCTGATCACTACGGAAAAACCGCAGCGTAACAACCGGTGGGCGATGCCGCTGGCCAAATCGCCGCCACCTTTTACCAATACTAGCTTTTTCATGATGTATCTCCTAACTGCACTGACGCAAAGAATAAGGTTTTGAACAAAAGTGAATGAAATAGAGCGAAGGATAGAGATTGAACAAGAGTCGCGGCGAGAACCTGAGAACCCGCATGAGGGTTACGGCGGTGGCCATTGCATTTGAGACTTTTGTTGGAGCAAGACGCTCCGCAGGACGAAAAAGCCGGTTAAGGCGGATCACAGTTTCGCCTGTTTGAGCGCAGCGAGTTAAGAAACTGCCGACTTAAACAGCTTTTTCGAGGCGCGCGCAAACCTTGTCTCAAATCCAAGGGTGCCGCCCGATCTATGCAAAGACGCTAGCATTCAGCTGGATTTTTCAGTCTCACAGCCTGTAAAAAAAGAGGCTGCTCCTTTGCCAGGAACAACCTCCTTCATGTTAAATGTACAAGATTGATTGTATTATATAGCATTCTTGCTTTCTTTTCAACAAATCGACCCTTCTCGCTATTTCGCGACAGCCGTTTCCGCCTCTTCCGGCAGTTCCATTTGTTCCGACTTATGAGCCCAATAGCCTGCCAACAAACTGCCGCTGATAAACTGCCAAATGCTGCAGATCGCCGCAGGCAAGGCCGCCATGGGATCCAAGTGCGCCAAGGCCAGCGCGACAGTCAAACCGGAGTTTTCCATGCCGATCTCAAAAGATACGGCCCGGGATTTTTCCTCCGGCATGCCCAAAGACCGCGCCGAACCATAGCCCAGCAACAAGCCTAAGCCATTGTGCAACACCACCGCCACACAAAGAATCAAGGCCATTGTCGCCATTTTAGCCGCGTTCAGGGCCACAACCGAAGAAAGAATGGTAATAATGCAGACCACCGATAACACAGGCACTATTTTGCTGACTTTTTCCACTTGCTTGGGCGCCGCCATATGGAGCAATACGCCGGCTGTTACCGGAATCAGCACCATTTTTACAATATCCCAGAGCAGCGCTTCCGTATCAATGGGAATCATGGCTCCAGCCAACAGCAAGAAAATAGTCGGCGTCAAAAAGGGCGCCAAGACCGTATTTACGCTGGAAACGGTTACGGAAAGCGCCGTATCCCCTTTGGCGATATAGGTCATAACATTAGAGCCAGTACCGCTGGGGCAAGAACCCAAGAGCACCATGCCCGCCGCCAGAGCTGCCGGCAAGCCTAAGGCTTTCGCCACCAGAAAGCCAACTACAGGCATAATCAAGTAACGCAGCACGACGCCGTAGAATACATCCTTGGGACGCGTAAAAACCAGGCGAAAATCCTTCAAGGACATGGTCAAGCCCATGCCCAGCATAATAACGCCCAGCAAATAAGAAATATATTTACCAATCGGCTTGAAGGGTTCTGGATTTAAAAAAGCCAATGCCGAAAACAAAACAACCCATAATGTCATCCAGCGACAAACAAAGTCCGCTGTTTTCTCTAATGCTTTCCTCATAAAAATGCACACTCCCCAATAAAATATTAATAGTATTTCTTCACGTTTTGACATCTGTTTCCGGAATCCACATATCTAAACATGTATTCTATGCGTCCGTCGGCTGCGCATGCCGCCGGACGACAAAAAAGCCCCCTGCCCCCTTCAAGTCCAAAGACTGAAAGGGGCAAGAGGCTAAACTCCTGCGGTACCACCCTTTTTACAGACAATACGTCTGCATCTCATCAGGTCTAACAACCCTAGCAAGATAACGGTTGCACTCCTTGCGGAGCTGAGGCCGGCGCGGCTTACTTTTTGCATTTCAGCGTTGCTGTTCAGGAGTGATTTTTGCCCAATCCTCGCTGCCGATTCGCACCAACCACCGGCTCTCTGAAACGATTTTGATTGACCAACGTTCTCCCTCGTTACATTTATTTTGTATTTATTTTTTAGAAACATATCTTTGTAACGATTATTACTATACTCGTTTACAAATTTTCTGTCAAGCCTTATTTTTGTCCGGCAAAATACAACGAATGCCTTGAGGATTGAAACAGCCGTTGCAAGATACGCAAGAAGCCTTCTCCTGCCCAGCCGCCAAGCGTTTCACTAAATCCGGCTCGCAAATAAAGGCGCGGCTCATGGAAACCAAGTCGGCCTTGCCTTCATTGATCGCCTCTTGCATAACCGCGCGCGAACGCATGCCTCCCACTAAAATAACCGGCACTTCCACCGCCGCCTTTACCGCAGCCGCTGCCGCCTGAAAATAAGCTTCATCCTTACCCGTGCGGATGCCTGGTTTGGCCATAACCAGGCGGTTTTCCTTGATCGTGCCGCCGCTGAGTTCAATGGCGTCGACAGAAGCTGCCGCAAATTGCTTAGCGTACTGCACAACCTCCGCCAGCGCCAGCTGGGGCTGCATAGTTTCCGGCAAGCCATCTGTGCTGTTCAGCTTGATCCAAAGGGGAAAATCCGGGCCTACCTCCTGACGGACAGATGCTACTACTTCTAAGGGAAAACGAACGCGCTTTTCCCAGGATCCGCCATACTCATCTTCTCGGCGATTGGTATAAGGCGAGAGAAACTGCGCTAATAAATAGCCATGCGCCATATGGAGCTGCACGCCGTCGCAGCCAGCTTCCTTCGCTCGCCGCGCTGCCGCCGCATAATCCTGGGCCAATTGCTGCAATTCCGCCTCGGTCAGCGCCCGCGCTGTCCGGGCTCCTGTTTCATCAAAAAGATCCCTTGGCGCCACCGGCATTTCCCCTTCAATAATTTCCGGCGCCGTTTGCCGCCCCGCATGGGCCAGTTGCAACACTAAGCGCACGTCATGCTTATGAACCAGCCGTGCCAGCTCCCGCCAGCCCTCTACATACTTATCATCCCATATGCCGTTTTGCTTTTGCGCCGCCCGTCCATGCGGATGCGCCACATAGGCGTGGCCCGTAATAATTGTACCCACGCCGCCAGTTGCCAATTGCTCATACAAGGCCATCTTTTCCGCCGTAATCCGGCCATCCGGCGTGCCTAGCCAATCCTCCGTCGCCGAACGCACAAAGCGATTTTTAAGCGCCATTTTACCAATCACACAAGGAGAAAACAAATTTTTCATCTTTCACGCCTCTTTCCCTAAGTCGTTATCCGGTTTCTTCCAACCTCAACATGTACGCCTTTTAAGAGAATTAGAAAAACAGGCAAAAAAACCTGCCGTTCTCACCAAAAGAACATAGGATTATCTTGCCTGTTTTAACCAAATCTTAGTCATCATCTCCTTGGCGATGGTAACCGTATTTAGCGTTCATAGTCCAGCTTTTCCACGATTTTACCGGTGCAGGCACTACAAAAATCATTTCCTGCGTTCCTCCCGGCGGAATATAACCGCAAATTGCAAGTGCAAGTTGAACACTTTGGTAAAGTAGAACAGTAGTTTAAATTAAGCAGCATAAATAGAGTCAAGAAAGTCTTCGAAAAGGTCGTCTGGAGTTCGATAACCGAGGCGCTTG
>NZ_JAQUZF010000064.1:0-14830 GCF_028691475.1 Anaeromusa sp. | reverse complement strand
CTTCCGAGCTTCTGGAAGAGTCCCCCAAAAAAGACTAGCAAAAAACTCGATCAAAAAGAGCGCTATGCCTCAACGGCATGCGCTCTTTTTTACTATCTCACTGAGCCCGAACTGACTGGCCCACTTTTTTATCTTCACCAACAATATGCTCAATCAGCCAATTGGCGATAAAATCCATAATCTGCACAAGATACGCGTCTTGATTTTCGTCTACAGCGGACAAATCCACCGCTTCCACCTGCGCCAAAAAATTCTGATGCAATATTTTATGCGAAAAACGTTTTTTATATTTTGCTTTTTGCATAAGCCCTTCTTCAAAATGAAAATGATACACCGTATACTCTTTCAGTTCCTGCAAAATCTCTACAATCTGGTCATATTTATCAAGCGCTAGTTCATTACGCATTAATTCGTATACCCGATTGGCAATATCGATTAGTTTCTGATGCTGTTCATCAATTTCCGCCACGCCTACTTCATATTCTTCTTTCCATTGCAACATTTGCTAACATCCTTTCCGCCGCACATCCGGAGCCGATTCTAAACTGACTTGATTATACCATACATCCCCTGAACATTTCCAAATAAATTATTAATTAGTTTTTATTATTAAATGCTTTGCTTAATCTTTGCCTCCTCATACCAAGCAACGCCATTGCCTCCCTTGCTTTTTACGCGGTACATCGCCAAATCGGCCAATTGCACCAGCTCATCCCAGCTGCTGGTATGCTTCTCCGACATGGCCAAACCCAAACTTACGGTTGTCTGAATGATCTTACCCGCCCCCACGGAACAAGCACATTGCATACAACGATAGAGAAAAAATCAGGTATCGCGTAACGCAACGCCAGCAACGCCGTACCCAGTAAAAAAAGAAGCTGACTTACGCTCCAAAAGCCAGTAATATTGCGCATTGAAGATGTATAGCGCCAAGCCAGCAGCATAACCAAGCTGTTAACACCAGCCACTAACATCAGGGAAATTACAAGCGTCCGCACATCCAACTGCATAGCACTCTCCTGCTTGCTCGTGCAAAGCTCTCCTAGCTGCTTTGCAAACGATTTTCTCGTTACCTATATTCTCGCCCCCTTGCAAAAGTCCTGCAGCAGTGGGTACTATGTCTCAAAAAAAGCAAGCTGTTTGCCAGGCAAACAGCTTGCTTCGAAAACGTATTCTTTCTTCATTCGGTTACCATCTTCAAAAAATATTGATGAATGCGATCATCATTAGTCAGCTCCGGATGAAAAGAGGTTGTCAAAATCTTTCCTTGGCGAGCGATGACCGCCTTGCCGTTAACCTCCGCCAAGACTTGCACGTCCGGCCCCACCTTTTCTAGATAGGGCGCGCGAATAAACACGGCGCGAATAGGCTTCTCACCGGCTTCCATCTCCGGCACAAACAAATCCGCTTCAAAGCTTTCCCGCTGCCTCCCAAAGGCATTGCGCCGCACCCTAGCGCCAAAAAGCCCCAGACGCGGCTGATCGCTGCCGATAATATCCCGGCAAAGAAGAATCATACCGGCGCAAGTTCCGTAAATGGCCATGCCTTCTGCATAACGTTCTTGAATTTTTTCCAGCAAGCCAAACTTCACCATCAGCTTGCCGATGGTCGTACTTTCCCCTCCCGGCAAAACCAGACCATCCAATCCTTCCAACTCCTCCGTCTTGCGCACTTCGCAGACTTTTGCCCCACAGCGTTCCAGCATCTGCTTATGCTCTCGAAAAGCGCCCTGCAGCGCCAATACCCCGATTTTCATCGTTCTACCAGCCGCGTTCCTGCATGCGCTCATGTGCAGGAATCACGTCAATCTCAATACCGACCATGGCCTCTCCCAAATCGCGAGAGATTTCCGCCAACATCTTCGGATCGTTATAATACGTAGTCGCCGCTACGATGGCCTTGGCCCGTTTCACAGGGTCCCCGGATTTAAAAATGCCGGAGCCCACAAACACGCCGTCGCAGCCCAACTGCATCATCAATGCTGCATCTGCCGGAGTAGCAATGCCTCCAGCGGCAAAGTTAACTACCGGCAGACGGCCTAATTTACGCACTTCCCATACCAGCTCCAAGGGAGCTGCCATGTTTTTAGCAAACGAGGCCACTTCTTCTTCCGGCAAGTTCTGCAGCACTCTGATTTCACTGGAAACCATGCGCATATGTTTGACCGCTTCCACCACATTGCCTGTTCCCGGTTCGCCTTTGGTTCGAATCATGGCCGCGCCTTCGCCAATACGCCGCAACGCCTCGCCCAAGTTTTTAGCCCCGCAAACAAAAGGGACTTTAAAATTATGTTTATTAATGTGAAACTTATCATCCGCAGGCGTAAGAACTTCGCTCTCGTCAATATAGTCAGCTCCAAGAGCTTCCAAAATCTGCGCTTCCACAAAATGGCCAATCCGCGCTTTAGCCATAACAGGAATGGTGGCCACTTCCATAATCCGCTGCACTACTGTGGGATCCGCCATGCGTGCAACGCCGCCGGCGGCCCGGATATCCGCAGGAACCCGTTCCAGCGCCATAACGGCGCAAGCCCCGGCCTCTTCCGCAATTTTAGCCTGCTCCGGTGTGGTAACATCCATAATTACGCCGCCTTTAAGCATCTCCGCCAAGCCGGCTTTTACCCGAAAAGTTCCTTGTTGCATCGTACTTCCTCCTATTACTTCCCGCAACGAAAAGTTAACATTTTCTTTGCAGATCCCTTTGTAATTCAGACGTTTTGCAAAACACAGTTGTAGTATAAATCAAATCTGATCCTATTAAAATATACAGAATTACCATTTAAAGCAAGTACAGATTTGCAAAAAAATAAGACTGCAGCCAACTTTTTCAGAAGTTTAGCCACAGCCCTAACCAATTCGCTTATGTAGTTTATGCAGTTCCTTCGGAATGTTTTTTCAGTTGCCGTACAATATCCCGCGCAAAGGGGCCCAAATCTCCTTCGGCATAGGACCTTAGCGTACCTGCCGCCACTTGGCTGATGGCGCTTTGAATGACTGCGGGATCGCAAACGTCCAGCTTGTGGCGCAGCGTGCTCTCAATATGCACCGCCGCCTCCAGCGCCGCCTGCGTAGCAATACGGTTGATTTCCGTCACTACATCCGCCACGCCCACGCAAGTTTTGCCTACCGAAGAAAAAAGCTCCTTCGCCAAAGCAACCAGTTTCTCCGGACCTTGATCGATCACAATCACTGGGTGCTCCCCTTGAGCCATATGATCCGCCTGTCCGACAATTTTTACGCCCAACGAACGCAGCGGCTCTTCGGTGGCTACATCCAGCTGTTTGCGGCTTAATGCCGTTGCCACAGAAAGCACGGCATAAGGACGCTCCAGCTTGGCCAGCGTATTTAAAGCCTGCGCCGCCACAGGTCCCGGCACCGCCAAGACAACGATTGCCTCCTCAGGCAACTGCTCTTTGGCGGCAACCGCTGCCACGCCCAATTCCGTCGCTGCTTCCTGCGCTACCTTTTCATCTCGGTCAAAAAAGACAATCTCATGCTGGTTCTTCCACAATATGCCTAGCGCACGCCCTAACCGACCTGCACCGATAATGATAATTCTCATTTCGCCGCCTCCCTTAGGGAACCACTAATTTTTATGAATTACGCAGCTCTTTCAGTCTTCGTTCCACCCAATCTCGACGCGTCGCGTCATCACCGGCATACTTGAGATACTGTTCGTAAGCGCCAATGGTTTCCTGCAGCAAATCCTGTCCCCAGCCGCCTTGCTTGCGGCTGAGGCTTTCCAGCGCCAGCGCCTTGCTATAGTACGCCAAGCCATATTCCGGCTGTATAGACAAAGCTTTGCGGAAATCCGCCAACGCTTCACTTTCCTTTTGCTGCCGCAAGAATAAAGCGCCTCGATTATGCCAAAACATAGCCTGTTCCGGTTGAGAGTCAATCGCCCTCGTATAATTTTCAATTGCGCCGCTCACGTTTTCTCCCGCCGCTTGCATGTTCGCCAATTGATAGTACGCCATAGCCAGCTTCGGTTCTGCTTGCACAGCGGCGTTATAATCCGCCATGGCGCCTTCGTTGCGTCCTAATTTGCGCTGCACATTGCCGCGGTTATAGAGCCAGTAAGCCTGTCCCGGCTGCCGTTTCAACGCCTCATCGTAGTCGATCAGCGCAGCTTCCCACTCGCCCAGGTACATCAGTTCTCCAGCGCGGGCTGCCAACAGATCCGCCCTGCCAGCCAACAACCCCATGGCCTGCCCATACGCCTCCGCCGCTTTTTGATGCTGCCCCAAAACCGCCAGCGCACGTCCCTTGTAGATAAAGCCGTCTGGCGACAGCGCACTATTGAGAGCGGCTTTGGCGTAATCGTCCGCCGCCTGCTGCCATTGCTCTAACGCCAAGTACGCATGGCCGCGCTGCTCATACCAGGACCACGAAGCAGGAGATAATTCTAGGGCCTGATTATAGTCTTCTAAGGCCTCTTGATACCGTTTCTGGGCATAGCGGGCGTTACCACGTTTAACGTAAACGGCTGCTGACTTGTCTTGCTGAAGCACCGTCCCGTAAACCGTTTCCGCTTGAGCGTAGTCTTGCGCCGCATAGGCGCTGTCCCCTTGCTGCAACAAGGTCGCCGATACCGGCGCCTTCGCTGCTGGCTTTGCCGCTCCAAACGCCTGGGGCAGGCATAAGCAGCAAGCTAGCACCAAGACTGCGCCGCTCTTTTTCCAGTTTCCGAGCACGACCATCCCCCCCTTTATTCCATCGCAATTGGAATTCATCAAAGCGTCTCTTTGGGCGGCGGCGCCGTAGGCGGCTGTGTTGCCGCTTTTCCTTTGCCCCCCGGTTCTTCCAAGGGTCGATCTTCCAGACGCAAAGCCGGCGGCTGCCCTTTAACATCTTTCGCCCCCGCTTCGGACGTCCCTTTCTCCGTTTCCTTAGCCTTATCTGATTTTATTTCCCCGTCCAGGATAATAGCGTCCTTCAACTCTTCCGGCGGCAGTTGACTAGCCTGGGACGGACTCAGCTCGCCCAACCCTTTATAAAAACCGCCTGCCCGACTAGGGAAGTCCCTCACCGGCAACTTAGCTGTAGCCGCCTTCATAAACTGACGCCAAATGGCTGCTGGCGTTTCCCCGCCAGTAATACCGCCCAGGCTGCGGTTATCATCCGCGCCCAGCCAAACTACAGCGGCCAAGTTCGGCGTAAAACCAGCAAACCAGGCATCTTTATAGTCGTTGGTAGTTCCCGTCTTGCCTGCCGCAGGACGGCCGATGCCCGCGCCGGTGCCGGTACCCCGGCTAATAACGCCGCGCATCATATCCACCAGCACGGACACGGCCCGGCTGTCCACTACCTGAGTGCTTTGAGGCCGATTGTCTTCCAGCACTTTACCATTCCGATCCACTACCTTCAAGATCGCCATCGAAGGCGCCCGCGCGCCCTGATTGGCCATAACCCCATAAGCCTCCGCCAATTCCAACGGTGTAACGCCCCGTGTCAGACCGCCCAGCGACATGCCCAGCGTCATATCATTCACGCTGCCGCTTTTGACCAACGTAGAAATGCCCATTTTTTCCGCATTTTCTACAATCTTTTCCGGACCTACCTGCCGCGCTAAGCGCACCGCCACCACATTGAGAGACTGCTCTAAGGCTTGACGCAACGTTACAACGCCGCGAAAACGCCCGTCATAGTTCTGCGGCGCATAGCTGCCAAAGGTCACCGCCCGGTCATCAATGCGCGCCTCCGGCGACACGCCCTGCTGTAGCACCGACAAATAAACAAAAGGCTTAAACGCGGAACCTGGCTGCCGCTCCGCCAGTACGGCCCGGTTAAACTGGTCCGTTCCCCGCCCCCCCACCATCGCCCTGATAGCTCCGGTAGACGGTTCAAGCGCAACCAGCGCTCCTTGCGGCTGTTGTACGCCGCCTTCTGAGGTATGACTCTTCGGCAGTTGGCTCCACAAGGCCTGCTCCGCCGCCTGCTGCATATCGGAATCCAACGTAGTGTACACCTTTAAGCCGCCGGAATACACCATGCGAGCGCCGTATTTTTCAATAAGACGCTGCGTCACATAATCCACGAAGTACGAGGCGGTTGTTTCTTGCTTACGAGCGCCGCTCCCGCCATAGCGCAATTCTACCTTGGCTGCCTTGGCCGCGCTCAGGGAATCCAAATAATTGTATTTAACCATCTGCTCCAACACGACCTGCTGGCGCTCTTTGGCACCTTTGGGATTGCGCAGCGGCGACAGCTCGCTGGGCCGCTGCGGCAAGCCGGCCAGCATGGCGCATTCCGCCAAAGACAGTTCACGCACATCCTTGCCAAAGTAAGCCTGCGCCGCCGCCTGTACGCCATAAGCGCCTTCGCCGAAATAAATCTGGTTCAGATACATTTCCAGAATTTCGTTTTTAGAGTACTTCGCTTCCAGCTCAAAGGCTAGGAAAATCTCCCGCACCTTGCGCGTAAAAGTCCGTTCATGCGTCAAAAGCGCATTACGAGCCAACTGCTGCGTAATCGTGCTGGCGCCCTCTGCTACGCCGCCGGAGGTAACATTCACCCAGACCGCTCTAGCAATGCCGCGCACATCGATGCCGGGATGATCGTAAAACCTGGCGTCTTCCGTCGCAATAAAGGCTTTCTTTAAATGTTCTGGAATTTCCTTCAACGGCACCGGCACCCGATTTTCTTCGGCATGCAGCGTAGCCAGCAAGTTCCCTGCCGAATCATACACCTGCGTCGAAGCGGCGCTGTTTTTCTGCAGATCACTGCTGCCAAAATCAAAGAACCCGCAGCCGCTCACCAGTGATACGGCAGCCATCAACAAACAGAGAACGCTCCATCCACGTAAACGTCGTAGCATATAGATCATTTCACCTCATAATTTTTTCCAAAAACAAATATTCTTCATTATATTCGGCATGTTCTCCTGGTTTCCTGCCCAAAAAGGCAGGACTAAAGCGAGAGAACGGAACACAGAGAGGAAATGCCAGAGGAAACAGAGAGAAAAAAATGGATTGAACAGGAAAATCTAAGAAACGCTTTGTCAAAAAACCCTCCGCAAGGGAGACGCTGCTGCAATGAACTCCCTGGCAAAGCAAAAGATTTTTGAGTCTGGCAAGAAAGAAGTTCGCAGGCATAGCGGCGCTATGCCAAGATTTTCTGACGCCGCCAGGCGGAAAAAGATTCGCTTTGCCAGGACGAGTTCATAAAGCAGCGCCTCCCGTAAAAGAAAGACGCAGCACCTCCTGCTACGTCTTTGCTTCATGGTTCCAAGATTTCCTAATAGGAGTCGGTCTTAAACTGATGCATCACCGCCGGGGCTGCGCCAGTTCCGGCGGAAAAAGAAATATCCACTACATCGCCGGGCCGCACTAACGGCAGCTTAGGCGAAAGCGACGCCGCGCCCATAAACACCGGCGTCTGCCCGTCGAGCATCAGAAAATAGTACGATTCGCCATGCTGCACTACCTGCGAGATACGCGACACCGCTCCGCGCAGCATATTCTGTTTCATCTCGCCGGAACCCAGATCCACTAAGCCAGTTTGGGCCAAATTCTGCCGATATGAGCGATACGCGCTTTCCATATCAGCGCCAACGCCGACGATATTGTAGTTTTCCACTGAGACAAAGGCCACGGCTTTTAATAAGCCTTCCTTATCCTTCATAGGCATGATATACGTTGGTACGCCGCCGATATTATACAATACCGGACTGCCGGCTCGGTAGGCTTTTTCCTGCACTTGGCCTTCCGCCGATTTCTTGGCGCTCAGTTCATTGGCGCCAGCCACCTTGTACCACCGCACTTCCTTAGTCCGAGAATTAACCAGCACAAAGCCTACGGTGCTTTCATCCTTACCGGAAGAAGAAATTCCTGTATACCAATAAACGTTATCGTCATCGCCGTAAATCAAATGCAACCCGTCGCCAGCTGGACGCAACGTGCCGGTTTTCGCCAGCAGCGTATTCCAGAAGCCATTGACATACGCGCCCCAGTCACGAATTTGATGGAAAAGAAAATCCTCCGGCTGCACCCGATCCACCCAGCGCGGAACTTCCTCCGGCCCATAACGCTGAATCTCGCCGCTTTGAGCGTCAACAACCGCTACACCAACCGCGTCACTGCCGCCATAACCGACTTTATTCCGATACAACGTCGCCACCCAGTAGGGACGCAGATCGTCATCCACTTCAAAGCTAAGGTCGCCAATCCCCACATCAACAAGCCCTGACAGATACAAATGCCGATGCAGATCTTCGAGAAAAAAACCTTTTGTCTGGTATTTCAGCCGAATATCGACGCCGTTCACCTGCTGTATCAAATGCACGTCCTGCGGATTGGTCGCCGAAACCATCACATACCCTTGGCTGCCCTTTTGGCGGTTGCTCCACCATTGGAAGAAGCCGCGATACTCCAAAGGAGCCACATAAAAAAGCTGGTCTTTCACCTTCTGCAGCGACATCTGACCTAATTGCACTTCGCTGCCCAAGGCGGGAATTTCACCAATTTTTTTGTCGGCCAGTCTGGCGGCGATTTCTTCATCAACAATGCGGATCTGCCCTAAATTGATAGGCGCTACATCCGACGAAAAAGAACTTTCCGTAACCGGCCCCAGCAAGTTGCGATATTGTTGACTGAAAAGAACCGGCGTACTGAGCAAAATGGGAAAAACAAAGAAATTGCAAAATGCAAGAATCAACATGGCCGCCCCAATAAAAGTCATGGCCTTATAACGCATCATCAGCATAGCCAAACGACGATGATTGGTAATCTCAACCACTCTCGGCCGCTGCTTAAAAGCCCAAGGCAAAAGACGCCGCAGCAACTCTTCCCAGGCATTGCGGGTAATCAGATGGGGAAACCGCTCCGCCAAGGCGGATAAAGGCCAAGCCAGCAAGGCCATGCCCCCCCAAAAGGCAAGAAATGACCAATCCGTAAAGCCCAGCGCCAATACCGGCATCCGCACGAATACATAAATTCCCACTAAGATCAGCAGTATACAAAGTCCTTGGATTCTCCGCTCACGCATCTCTGAACCCTCCTTGTCCGCTTTCCGTCTCCGGTTTGCTCTTAGCTCCCGTCCTACAAGGTACGGATTATTTGATACATGGAATCCCGTTCCACCGGAATCCGGCCGATTTGACGAATGGTTTCAATGATCGTTTCCTGCGTCAAAAAGGTATCCGATTTGGCGCCAGCGGCATGCATGATTTTTTCTTCGCTGACTGTCCCGTCAATATCATTAGCCCCAAAGCCGAGCGCCAGCTGCGCAATCGGCAGAGTCAGCATCACCCAGTAGGCCTTGATATTGGAGAAATTGTCCAGCATCAAGCGCGAAATAGCCATTGTTTTCAACTCATCCCACAAAGATGTTCGCTGATGCGTCGCCTCTAGTTCCGTATTGCCGGGGTGGAACGGAAAACAAATAAACGTCTGGAAGCCGCCTGTTTCGTCCTGCAACGCCCGCAGCGACAACAGATGATCAACTCGTTCTTCCAATGTTTCAATATGCCCGTAAAGCATGCTCGCATTGCTGCGAATGCCCATCTTATGCGCTGTACGCTGCACTTCCAGCCATTCGGAAGCGGTTGCTTTGTTGGGACACAGCTCCTGCCGCACCCGGTCGGAAAGAATTTCCGCCCCGCCGCCGGGAATGGACTGCAAGCCCGCCTCCTGCAAGGCTTTGAGCACTTCCGCCACCGACAACCCGGATAACTTGGAAAAATAATGAATTTCCACAGCGGTAAACGCCTTCCGATGCAATTGAGGCAGTTCCCGTTTCAGCATGCGCAGGACATCCAGATAGTATTCAAAAGGCCAATCCGGATGCAACCCGCTGACAATATGCAATTCCCGCAAGTCCGGGTCCTGCGCCGCCAGCTTAGCAAGCCGCAATACTTCCTCCTGATTCATAGCGTACGCCTTCTTGTCTCCTTCATCACGTCCAAAGGCGCAGAACCGGCAACGTGAAACGCAAATATTAGTCAGATTCACATGGCGGTTCACATTAAAATAGACATAATCGCCGCTTATGCGTTGGCGAACCAGATCCGCCAAATAACCAATACGCGCAATATCCGGCGAAGCAAAAAGCGCCAGCCCGTCTTCCTTGGACAGTCTCTCCCCGGCCCGGACTTTTGCTTCAATCGTATCTAAGGGGGTCTTCAACAACAAACACTCCTTCCCAACCCTTTGGCCAACGCCGCAGGGAAGAGAGCCTCAACTTATAGACGCTCCATTGTCCATTTTCTCCAAATTCTTCGCAGAAGTCAACCGAAAATTATTCTTTACCCCTTAGCTTTATACATCCTTGTCCACGCAGCAGGGGTTTGCACTGGCTTCGTCGAATTTCACCTACTATATAATTATGTTTCAGCATCCTGTTTCCTGAAAGGAGACAAGCCATGCAACAAGCTATTTTTGACGCGATCCACCGCCTGGCCGGCATTGTGCATCGCACGCCGGTCTTAACGTCGCGTTCTTTAGACGAAGAAAGCGGCGGTAATTTGCTTTTTCTAAAATGCGAAAATTTCCAGCGCACTGGTTCTTTCAAGTTCCGCGGCGCGTATCAGTTTGTCAGTACCTTGACTGCCGACGCCAGAAAACGCGGCGTACTCACCGCCGGCCCTGACAACCAGGCTTTGGCTTTAGCCCTCACAGGGCGTTTACTGGAGACGCCGGTACATGTATTGCTTTCAGATACCCTTTCTCCGCAAACTCGCCAGACCCTGCTAGCCTACGGTGCAATTCTCCATTTCGGTTCCGCTGATTTTTTCAGCCGCGAAAAGGAAGCTTGCCTCATGGCGAAGGAAGAACAGTGGCAATACGTTTCTCCTTGGGAGCATAAAACGATGCTGGCCGGCCATGCCACCGCCGCCAAAGAACTGATCGACGACGCCTACAGCCTGGATTATTTATTGGTTCCCTGCCGCCACGGCGGCCTCCTCGCCGGCAGCGCCGCCTACATCAAGCAAGCGCATCCCCACTGCCAGGTTATCGGTGTCCAAGAAGCCACGGAAGCCGCCGCGCCGCTCCCGCCCTCTTCCGAGCTGACGGTTTCTCTCATCCAGCGACATGTCGATGACATCATGACGGTTTCCGAAAAAGATGTCCTGCGCGCTATGTTCTATTTGTGGTCGCGTCTGAAAATCGTGGTGGAGCCCGCCGGTTCCTTAGCGCTAGCGCCGCTTTTAGCCGGGATGCTGCCGCTTTCCGGCAAACGCATCGGCCTTTTAATCAGCGGCGGCAACATCGACATTGGCCAAGCTTGCAACATCTTCAAGGATTGCTAACCACTAGAGAATACTGAGATTGAACAAGAGTAAAGTGAGTATAGTGAGGGCTTACGGAGAAAGGAACAGAACACAGTAAGCAGAGGTAACAGAGCAAGGCCCGAGGAGTAATACAAGGATGCCATAGCAATCGACATCCTCGATGATACGGAGGAATAATTTTCAATTTCTTGTGAGCATCGTCACAGGCAGCTTCCCCACTTTTGCTTTATACTAAAAGCAAGATAGCAGAGCCACTGATTTAATGAAACTCCGCTCCAAAACTAGAATTTTTTTCGCCAGACGCGAAAGAAAACGCAGGCAAAGCGGCGCTCTGTCGAGGCTTTCTGACAAAGTCTGACAAAAAAAGAGCCGTTTGGGAGCGAGAGGTAAATAAATTAGTGACTCTCCATGAAGGAGGAATGTCTCATGAATACTACTGTATTTAAAAATCTGCCTGTTGCCCAAGCCGTCGAGCTGCCTTCATTGGTCGCCAACCGCGACGGTGAAATTGTCAGCCGGACGCTGGCACAAAATCCTCATGGCAATGTGACACTGTTCGCTTTTGCCGCCGGCGAGGCCATCAGTACCCACGCTTCCCACGGCGACGCTCTGATTACCGTCCTCAGCGGCAGCGCCCGCATTACGGTTGGCGAAACAACGCAGGACGTGCCAGCTGGCAGCAGCATTCTCATGCCGGCCAATGTTCCCCATGCCGTAGAAGCTGTAGAGGATTTTAAAATGATTCTTTTGGTGCTCTTCCCGGAAGAATAAGAACGGAAATTTGAACAAGAGTCACGAGAGAATCAGAGGGCCCGAATGAGGGTTACGAAGACACTCATGCCGTTCGTAAAAGCTTATAATTTCTAATATAGACTAAGAGAAGCCAGGCTAACGCCTGGCTTCTCTTAGTCTATAAAGGTCACTACTTCTTCCAGCGCTTTGCGCGGCGGACTGCCGAGCGCGGTTGCAGGCACTCCCAAGGGAGTCACCGCCAGCAATTGGTAGTCTTCCTTGGCAAAACCTAGACACGCACTAATTTCCTTCGCCGCAAACGTCGGCCCTGTCATCCAGCAGCCGCCATAGCCAAGTGCTGCAGCAGCCAACAACAAGTTTTCCATAGCCGCTGCCACATTCTGAATGCCTGGCCGAGCCAGTTGCGAGGTTTTCGCCGCCTCCATCACCTGCGGCTCCGTGCAGCCCTGCAAATCGCTTGCCGGGTAAGGCCCGCCATAAGCCAGCACCAATACCGGCGCATCGCGAAACACCGTATAATAGGGTAACAAGCCGCGAAAGGAGCGTGCTTTTTCTTCTGTTAAAAAGGCCGCCAATTTGGCATTCTTAGCTTCGACAATTTTGGTAATCTCCACAATTTTATGCCGGCTGCGTACGACGACAAAATGCCAGTTCTGCACATTTTTTCCCGAGGGCGCCTGCGTCGCCGCTGCTAAAATCTGACGCAAATCCTCTGCCGGTAGCGGCGTTGGCTGAAAAGCACGAACGCTTTTACGCTGATAAATAAAATCCAATTTTCCCATACAAGCCCCTCCTTAATAGCCCAGTTCTTCTTCCACCAGCCAAACCTGCAAATCCGTCAGCGGCGGCTTCTTGTCAATAATGGTAGTTACATTGCAAATGCGCGTCGGCCCCTGACAGTTCATACAGCGACCGCTTTGCACGCAAGGATTGGGCAGCTTCAAGCGCTGGTTGTTACGCGGCGCCGCAATCGCGCGAATGCGCTCTAACGCCCCCTCTAAATCGTCGACAATCTTGTTGACTCCAGCAAAAACAATTACCTTCTTCGGACCAAAAACCATGGCGCTCACCCGATTGCCGACGCCGTCTACATTGACAAGCTGCCCGCCTGCGGTCAACGCATTGGTGCTGGTCAAAAACACATCACAAGAAAGCTCCTTCTGCCTCATCTCCAGCACTTCTTCCTTAGACAGTCCCTGTTTGTTGTGGTTGTATACGACATTGCCCCTGGCTTCTAATTGCTCCGCCACCTGCAGCTGCATCAACGTCCAGGAACCGCCAAACCCGACGGTTGCCTCCACCGGAATCTCCTCCAACAATTTAGCCACCCCAGCTGATGCGTTCGAAAAATGCTGCACTCCAAAGCGATTTTTCTTTAAGGCCTCCAACGTCTTTGCCACCCGCGTATCTGTCTGTGCTGTCATTCTGCCGCCTCCTTATTTATCTTTTGATTTTCATTATAGGATCCGCTATAATTAATCACAAGTACAAACATTTTTGTATTATAGTATCCAAAAGGATACCATTGTGATAAATAAAGGAGATTTGCGCCATGTTTTGTTTTAACAATGTCGAGTATCAATGCAGTATGGAACTTTCCTTAGGCCTAATCGGCGGCAAATGGAAAGCCCTTATTCTTTGGCACTTGGGATGTCATCATACGCTCCGTTTCAGCGAACTGCGCCGCCAACTACCCAAAGTCACGCAAAAGATGCTTACCCAGCAGCTCCGTGAGCTGGAGGAGCACGGTCTGGTAAACCGTCTGGTTTACGCCCAAGTCCCGCCCAAGGTTGAGTATTCGCTAACCGAAGAAGGCCAAAGTTTGCTGCCGATTTTGGAGCAGCTCTGCCAATGGGGCCAAGGCTACGCCGAGCGGCATGATGCAACTGCCTCGCCGCAAGCCGCCAACCGTTAGCTTCTATTAATGAATGGCATCCACTGCCAGCATTAAGCGATAATTTCCCAGCGTCGACAGCTCATCTAAAAAAGCGGCCAATTCCGTCTGCCCGGTGAAAGCAGCCCGGCACCAATAACAGCCGTCGCCGCTAACCCGGTAAGATTCACGCACCGCCGGGTGACTGCGCAGCAGCGTTTGCATTTCTCCATGGCGGCCACTGCTCAAAATAATGGTAATGAGCGCCGTCGTCGCTCTTCCTGTTTTGCTTTCATCTACTACGGCTTTATAGCCGCAGATAATGCCTTGCTTTTCCAAGCGCCGTACGCGCTCCGCCACAGCAGGTCCGCTCAAATGTACGGTTTCCCCCAGTTCTTTCCATTGCATCCGGCCCTGCTTAGACAGAATTTCCACAATCTGCTTATCGATTTCGTCCATAACCCGCTCCTTTCTCATTTCTCTGGCTTTTCTCTTTTCGCATCTTAAATTCTCCGACGCCCCCTCCCTTTAGAAAGTAGACGTCGGTTGCCATGCAAAACCAGCATCCGCACCCGGCGTCTGCGGCAAAACTTTTGCGAGCGAAGCGGTCCGCAGGGCCTGCAAGACTAGCTGAACGGATTAAAAGTCCGTTCCTCGCTTCTTCTATATTTATATGCACTTCATTCTCTCCTCAGCCGAAAAATCCTTTTCAAGCCTTCTTCTCGCTGGCAAGCTTCGCCAGCTTAGGGAAAAAGGCTTTTTTCTTTCATCAAGAAAGCCAGCACCGCTATTTTCTTTTTTCCGCTAACCTTGGAAAAGCTATACTAAGAGTAAGAAAGCAAACACCCAAAGGAGCTGTTACTATGCACTTGCAATTATTTCGCCATGCCACCATGCATCTATCCTTACCCGAAGGGACGATTTTGATCGACCCCATGCTATCTGCGCAAGGAGCCTTAGATCCTGTTCCCCACT
>NZ_JAQUZF010000191.1:0-3221 GCF_028691475.1 Anaeromusa sp. | reverse complement strand
TGATATTTTTGTTCTATTCTGTAGATTAAGTATAACACTTTGACACACTTCTAAAAACAAAAACGCCTCTTGCTCCTTAAGCTAAACAGCTTAAAGGGGCAAGAGACGTCGCTCTCACGGTACCACCCTTTTACAGAAGTTTCCCTCTGTTTCTCATCAGGTCCAACAACCTTAGCAGAATAACGACTGCACTTCCCGCAGGAAGCTGAGACCGGCGCAGCCTAGGCCTCCAAGAGGCTTCAGCCTTGCTGTTCCGGAATGATTCGCGCTTTTACGCTGTTGCCGCCTCGCACCAACCGCCGGCTCTCTGAAACAACTTTTAAAAAGCACAGGTTCCTTCATCACATTTTGGTTATAAAATTTTTCCGAGGATGTTTTAAAATATACCGTAAGTATTTTCCTTTGTCAATAACTTATTTTACGTTTTTCTTTTGTTTTTAATTTTTATCAATAATTTTTGTAATTATGTTCTCGATATATTCTTCCGGCGAGGAGCATTGCATCGCTCCCGACATGACACAGCAGCCCGCTGCGCCGCGAGCCAGCAGTTCCGGCACCCGCTCCGCCGTCACGCCGCCAATGGCAAATACAGGTACGCTGACCGATTGACACACTTCGCGCAGAAAGTCCAGGCCGCGCGGCGCCAAATCTTTTTTACAATCGGTCTCGTAGATATGTCCCGCAATAAGATAAGCCCCCCCCAGTTGCTGCGCTTCCAATGCCTCTGGCACAGAATGAACCGAAATTCCCGTTTGCAAACCAGCCAGCGCCTCAGGCTCCGCCTGGCGCAGCTCTTCCATGGACAAGTGTAACTGCTGTACTCCTAATCGCCGCGCCACATCGGCGTAACGACGCACTATAAGGCGCACACCCCAAGGAGCGCAGCGTTCCTGCACTTCCCTCGCCAGCACTTCATAATCTGCTTCGCCCAAATCCTTCTCCCGCAGCAAAATCGCTTGCGGCTTCGCCTGCGCCAAACGGCGGACGCGCTCTAAAAAATCGTCCGGGCATAAACTACGCTGAGTCACGCAAAGCAATTCCGCCATAGTTACACCCGCAGATAATCCGTATATACCGGCTGCAGCCCGCGAGCCAGTACCATTTGATGCACTTCGTCAACGCTGCGAGGATCGGCAATTTCAAACTGTTCGTCGCCTTTTTCCTCTTCGCTGTGTCCGCCAACGCCCACACTGACGCCGGAAGAAATCTTTGTTGCCACAAGGCCGATAACATGATCCCGGAAGCCGGCTCGCTCTCTGGTAGAGATCGTAAGACCCGCAAAGGGCATAAGCAGGCGGTACGCCAGCATCACCTGGAGCAGCTGCTTTTCATGGACGTCATTGGCGTTATTAGCCGCATTGTTGATATACGGACGCAAACGCGGCGTAGAAAAAGAAATCTCCGCGTGGGGATATTTCTGTTGAATCAAAGAAGCGTGAACTCCTACGGAAAAAGCGTCTTTTCGGAAATCGTCCAATCCTAAGAGCGCCCCAAAGGCCACGCCGCGCATACCGCCCAAAAGAGCCCTCTCCTGCGCGTGAAAGCGGTAAGGGAAAATACGCTTGGGGCCGCTCAAATGTACCTGCTCGTATTTATCCGGATTATAGGTTTCTTGGTACACACAGACAAAATCACTGCCGCAAGCGTGCAGATAAGCGTATTCATCCGAGTTGAGAGGATAAATTTCAATACCTACCGTAGAAAAGTATTTCGCCGCCAATTTAACCGCTTCGCCAATGTAATCCACGCCGGATTGCTTGCGCGTCTCGCCGGTAAGGAGCAAAATTTCCTGCAACCCGGTTTTAGCAATGGTCTGCAGTTCACTTTCAATCTCTGCCAGCGTCAACTTACCCCGATGAATGCGGTTTTGACAGTTAAAGCCGCAATATACGCAGTGGTTTTCGCAGTAATTGGCAATATACAGCGGGGTAAACATCTGTACGGAATTACCGAAATGCTTACGCGTCTCCCAACGCGCGCGCACCGCCATTTCTTCTAAACAGTCTCCCGCCGCCGGGGACAGCAGTATGCCATAGTCTTCCAGCGACAAGGATTCCTTGGCCAGGACACGCCGCACGTCTTGGGTTGTGTAGTTTTGGTACTCATACGACGCGGTCCGTTCCAGCACCTTTGCAAGCACATCCGACTCCAGCGCCTCCATGCCTGGCTGGTATTCCATGTGATTGACTCTTTTAGTTTCCATGTTTACGCCTCCAAAAATCCGGTCAACGGGCTGGATGCTTCCGCCCCGTCCAGCACCCGTCCTAAACCGGCAAGATAGCCTTCCCGTCCGGCTTCCACTGCTTGCTTAAAGGCGCGCGCCATCTGCGCTACATCGCCGGCCGTGGCAATCGCGGTATTGCACATCACCGCAGCCGCGCCCATCTCCATCGCCTCGCAAGCCTGCGAAGGCCGACCAATGCCAGCGTCAACAATGATCGGCAAATCAATCTCTTCAATCAAAATCCGAATAAACTCCCGCGTACACAGCCCTTTATTGCTGCCAATGGGCGCGCCCAAGGGCATTACCGACGCCGCTCCTGCATCCGCCAAGGCTCTAGCTGCATTTAAGTCCGGATACATATACGGCATAACCTGAAAACCTTCTTTAGCCAAAATTTCCGTCGCCTTAATGGTTTCCTGATTATCCGGCAGCAAGTACTTTGAGTCCCTTATGACTTCCAGCTTCACAAAATCGCCGCACCCAAGCTCCCGGGCCAATCTGGCGATACGCACCGCTTCCTCGGCGTTGCGGGCGCCGGAGGTATTAGGCAGCAGCGTAATGCCCTTTGGTATGTATTCTAAGATATTTTCTTGACCGCCCACATTTGCCCGCCGTAACGCCAGCGTTACGATATCCACTTGGCCATGCTCGATAACCGCCTGGATCAGGGGCAGAGAAAATTTTCCCGAACCCAAAATCAAGCGAGACTTAAACTCTCGGCCGCCAATTTTCAATACATCTGTCATTTTCTACATTCCTCCTACTTCTAATTCGCCCACTAAGAGACGCAGCACCATATTCGCCTGGTGTCCGGCGCAAACCTGTACGCGCGGCGCCATTAAGCCGCGCCCCCGGCAAGCGCCGCTTTCCAAATCGCCGCAGACATACAAACGTTCCATAACTTGCTTCGTCTTGATCGTATTCGCGCTGCCAAAACCAGCCATGCCGGAAGCCGCCACCACCTTGACCTGGGGCAATTTTTCTAAGGCGGTGTTCA
>NZ_JAQUZF010000190.1:0-3221 GCF_028691475.1 Anaeromusa sp. | reverse complement strand
AAAAAAAGAACGCCGCCGGCAAAACCGGCGACGCTCTTCCTTTTTAAACCGAGCCTTTAAGGCAACGGGGGCAGCATCCAGTGCAGGAAATAGGCTTGCGAATAGGTCATTAAAGCAACAATAATGATCATCGCAATACTATGAGGCAAGGTAAAGCGGAAAATAGTTCCTTCCTGCCCTACCAAACCGGTAGCTGCTGTGGCCACGGAGATACTCTGCGGCGAAAGCATTTTGCCGCAAACACCGCCGGACGAGTTGGCTGCAACCATCAAATAGGGGTCGGCGCCGATTTGCTCGGCAGTCGTTCTCTGCAGCGACGAGAACAAGGCATTGGACGAAGTGTCCGAACCAGTCAGGAACACGCCCAACCAGCCAAGGATTGGCGCAAAGAGCGGGAACAAGCTTCCGGTCTTCGTAAAGGCCAGACCCATGGTAGCGCTCATGCCCGAGTAGTTCATCAAATACGCCAAGCCCAAGATCATGGCAATCGTCACAATCGGGAACATCAGCATACGAATGGTACGGCCAAAGCAAGCAATCGCTTTGCCTACGCCATAATTAGGAATAACAAAGAGAGACAAAATACCGGAAAGCAGAATGGCGCTGCCGCCGGCAGACAACCAACCAAAGGTATAAACCGCGCCATAAGGAGTTGTTTTAGCCACAATCGGCACAGCCTTGGAAATTGCATTATGCAAACCAGGCCAAGGAATATTGATATTGGTAGATCCCAAGACACTCTTAACAGGGCCCCAGCCCCAGAGGAAGACCATGATGGCCAACAGAATGTAAGGCATCCAGGCGCGAACGACTTCTCCCGAAGTATAGCGCAATTCTTCTTTGCCAGCGCCAGTATCTTTTTCATCCGGGAAGCGCCAAATATTGGAGGGCTTCCAGAAACGCAAGAACAAACCTAAACCAACGATAGTTACGACAGCCGAGGTAATATCAGGCAGGTACGGGCTAACATAGTTTGCTGTATACCACTGGGTAACAGCAAAGCAGCCGCCGCCAACCAACAGGGCTGGCAATACTTCCATGGAGCGCTTCCACCCGCTCATGGTAACTGCCACCCACAACGGCACGATGATGGATAAGAAAGGCAACTGACGACCAATAATCTGGCTGATATGCATGATATCTAATCCGGATACCTGAGCCGCAACAATAACCGGGATGCCAATCCCGCCAAAGGCAACAGGCGCCGTATTGGCAATCAAGCAAATCCCTGCAGCGTACACGGGGTTGAAACCCAGACCCACGAGCATGGCTGCGGTAATAGCCACCGGAGTGCCGAACCCGGCTGTACCTTCAATAAAAGAACCAAAAGCAAAGGCGACAAATAAGGCCTGCAAACGACGATCCTCAGTAATAGAAGCCAAAGAGTTTTTAATAATTTCAAATTCACCCGATTCTACGGTCATATTGTAGACCCAAATCGCGGTGACTACAATCCAGACAATCGGGAAGAGGCCGAAAGCAGCGCCGCAAAAAACCGAGTTAATAGCTAAACCTGCTGGCATGCCCCAAGCGGCAACCGCAACAACCAAAGCCGAAACGACGGCGGCGGCGGCGGCAAAATGGCCTGGAGTCTTTTTAACGCCAAGTAAAAAGAGCAAAATGTACAAGGGAATACCTGCCACAATAGCGGACAGTATAATATTCCCCATGGGATCATATCCTTGTACCCATGTCATACGTAACTACACCCCTCTTTATTTTGTTCTCTGTGGAACCGTGGCTGCCAATACAGCTTTGGTTCTTTTCTGTTTTTTTTACCGTAATTAAGCGTAATTGACTGCCTCCTTTCTCAAAAAAAGTCGAGTCGTGCCGCCCTGGCAATCCACCTCTTTTCTTGCATAAAATCACAACTCTATCCAAAAGCAAAAAATAGATTGCTCTTAGAAACAAAGTAAGATGTTCTTCAATCTTCGTCATACACAATAAATTTAATGTTTTCTCCATTTTCAAACACTTTATGTCTTCGCTGCCGAATACGAATATCCTGCTTAAAAAACAATAAAAATGCACAAAAATAAAAGAACGGTTTATAACCGTTCTTTTATTTTTGTGCATTTCGGGGGATTACAGCCGATTATTCAGCATTTACGCAAATTAACAAAATCTGCTACCTGACAAAAAGTTTCTCGGAAATTCTCCTTCAAACAATCAGGCAACACCTCTTTGGCCTGTTGCAAATACCCATCCACTTTAGCATAAGCATAGGCAACACCGTCAGATGCATGCACTATGTCTAAAGCTTGCCGGACTTCCTCATCATTCAGCACGACTTTTTGCTCGAGCAAGCTGCGCAAGCTGTCCCGCTCTTCCGCTACCGTCAAAGCTCGCAAGACCGGCAGCGTAATAATCCCCTGCCGCAAGTCATTTCCGGCGGGCTTGCCAATTTGCGCGCTGGAAGCCGTCACATCCAAAATGTCATCAGTAATTTGAAAAGCCATCCCTAAGGCATACCCATACTGGCGCATCCCATTAGTAGCTTCTTCGGTCAAGCCGGCGGACAGTGCTCCTAATTCACAGCTGGCGGCAATAAAGTCCGCTGTTTTTTTAGCAATCCGCACATAATACTCTTGCTCGCTCTGGTCAAGCTGAAAAATGAACTGATTTTGAATGATCTCGCCTTCGCACATCGCACAAATAACATCGGCCAATACACGCAGCATATTCTGATTCACCTGCGTAGCAATCAAAGCAAACGCTTTAGCAAATAAATAATCGCCTGTTAAAACCGACATCTGATTACCCCAAAGCGAATTGGCCGTTGGTCGCCCTCTCCTTGTATTGGAGGAATCCACTACATCATCGTGGACCAGCGTGGCCATATGAATCATTTCAATAGCTGTAGCCAGAGGCATCATGGTAGCCGGCTGGCCGCCACTGCTGCGAGCGCACAAAAAATAGAGCGCAGGACGCAACCGCTTGCCGCCGGCCTGCACTAGGTGATCGCTAATTTTATGGACCAGATCCACCGGCGAATCCACCACCGAAAGCAACTCCGCTTCCAACGCCGCAAGATCTTGTTGAGCCAATGCAAAAAGTTCTTGATTCATCACGATCGTATCACCTACAAACAAAGTCTGCTTCTATAATACACTACCAGCCAAACAAAGTCCATACTCTGCCTATGGACCCTTCCTATGTAGCAATGAAAAAGCAAACAGGATGGAAGACAGCTTCCATCCTGCGCATCCTGTCGAAAATTA
>NZ_JAQUZF010000189.1:0-3230 GCF_028691475.1 Anaeromusa sp. | reverse complement strand
TCAATAACATATACCTTTCTCCATATCATTAACTCAACAAAACAAAGTCCGCTAATCACTTAAGCAGCCCTCTTTGCGACACCTTCAATTTTCATCGAACTAACGAAACTAGACATTTGCAATAACTATACCATATACATAGACCAATTTCCTGCAAAACACATTCTTTTTTCCCAGAAAAAAACTATTCCCCAAGACGATTCACCCCCCATTGCTGGCAAGCAAGCTCTTAAACGTCAGCCAGAGTAACCTTTTTTCAAAAATGAACTTTTGCACAAGATGTAGAAGAACTTTTACAAGTCGAATTAGAAATAATTTCTAAAAGTTTCATAGTCCAACAGAGGCATTAGCATGAAAAAAATCATGACACTAGTCGCAATCGCTTTGTTCTTGCTTAGCCTGTCCGGTTGCAGCGGAACGGATAAAACAAGCACGTCTTCAAGTCCACCGCCAGCCAAACAAGAATCGGCTGCAGACCTCTTGGCCAAGTATAACTATGCCCAGCCAGGGTAAGCTCCTAAAAATCCCTTTTGACCCGGCAAAAGCAGCCAAATCACCCAATCAATACAGTAAAGAAACAGATGCCGCCAAGGTAACACTCCTAGAAACCGTCAATTACGACGGCATAAGCTGTAAAGTAGTGCTGCTGGACCCAAAATCCGATCAAAGCCAGGTCAAAATGTGGGTGCTTGAAGATCATGGCATTCCGGCGAAAGTAGAGGTGACCGAAGCAGGAGTCCTTCATATGACCACCGAGTATAAAAGGCCCCGTGCCGCCAGAAACCTTTGCCCTGCCCCAAGGCGTCCCTGTCAGCGACATGGGCGAAATGATGAAACAAATACCAGTGAAGCCCTAGCATTTGCCATTCTTGAAAAACAATAAGAACCGAAGCAAAATGCTTCGGCTCTTATTGTTTTTATATTTGGGGCCAGACTGCGAGTTATACCAACCCGTTAGCCAGCATAATATCGGCAACTTTTACAAACGAAACAATATTAGAGCCAGCAACCAGGTCCCCCGGGCAGCCGTACTCCTCGGCAGTAGATTTGGCATCCTCGAAAATATTTTTCATGATGTCTTTAAGTTTGGCATCCACCTCTTCAAAAGTCCATCTATAACGCAGCGAGTTCTGCGACATTTCCAGCGCAGACACGGCAACGCCGCCCGCATTGGCCGCTTTCGCCGGTGCAAACAGTACCTGGTTCCCCTGAAAATGTGCGATGGCCTCAAGCGTAGATGGCATATTAGCACCTTCGCCAACTGCTTTAACACCATTAGCCACAAGGATTTTCGCCGCTTCCAGATCGATTTCGTTCTGTGTGGCGCACGGCAGTGCGATATCGCCTTTGACGCTCCATACTCCGCTGCAGCCTTCGTGATACTCAGCCTGCGGATGGGTCGCAACATATTCTTTGATACGACCGCGGCGAACCTCTTTAATCGCCTTGACTTCAGCAAGATCTATGCCGTTCGGGTCATAAATGTAGCCATTGGAATCCGAGCAGGTAACCACTTTCGCTCCAAGCTCCTGGGCTTTTTGAATCGCATAGATGGCCACGTTCCCCGAACCAGATACAATAACGGTTTGGCCTGCAAGGCTCCTGCCTTGGTCTTCCAGCATGTTTTTCACGAAATACAACAGCCCATAACCAGTGGCTTCTGTTCGTGCTAGACTTCCCCAATACTCAAGGCCCTTACCGGTAAGCACGCCTGCTTCATAGGAATTGCACACGCGTTTATATTGCCCGAAAAGATAGCCGATTTCCCGACCGCCAACACCGATATCACCGGCCGGCACATCTAAATCCTGACCAATGTGTCGTGATAATTCCGTCATAAAGCTTTGACAAAAGCGCATTACTTCGCGGTCGGACTTCCCTTTCGGATCAAAATCAGAACCACCTTTGCCCCCGCCAATAGGCAGCCCAGTTAATACGTTCTTGAAAGTTTGTTCAAAGCCAAGAAACTTTAAAATACTCAAATTCACGCTCGGGTGAAAACGCAAACCGCCTTTATACGGTCCGCGCGCGCTGTTGAATTGCACACGATAGCCGCGATTCACCTGAACTTCTCCCTTATCATCTTCCCAAACAACGCGGAAAGAAATTACGCGTTCCGGTTCAACAAGCCTCTCCAAAATCCTCGCTTCTTTGTAATGAGGATTTTTCTCCAGCGCTGGAATAATCGTCGTCAAGACTTCTTTCGCTGTGCTATGGAACTCTCTTTGCTCGGGATCTTTTTCAATAAGACCTCCCAATACATTGTTCACATAGTTTTTCATAATACTCAAAGTTACCACTCGCCTTCTTTAATCTTTATTGCTTACGCCCAAGCTTTCCCAAATTTCATTACACGTTCTGCCAAAAACACTTTGTTTTTCTAGTATTTGTAATTCCAATTACGACCGACATTAAAAATTATACATTAACCTTGGCAACATGTCTATTTTTCGACACCTTGTTTCTTGTATACATACAAATATTTTCTTTCGACAGTCCTTGTGCTCATAGAAAAGCAGCAGGGCCGTTCTCACGCTTCATTTATTTTACTGATCCTCTTTCTTTTTATACATTTTTCGGCATAGCGCAATGCATTTTTATGATTCTTACCTGTATTATTCCGCAAGTCCTCCATAAAAAAACGAGCCACACCGAATGCCCTATTGGCAATACGTTATGGCTCGTTCAAGACAGTATGTCAAATCGTTTTATGAGCATCGAAAGTACCGATATAGCAAGCTTCCCGATATAGCAAGCGTTGCAAACTCCGCAATAGGCACCGTCAGCCAAATTCCTTTAACCCCAAAGAGAACAGGCAAAATAGTAATTCCCGCAATGATCCACAAGACCCCTTTATTCAAAGCAACCAACACCGCTTGCCCCGGGTTCCCAATCGCCGTAAAATAACCTGCCGCAACAATATTGAATCCATTGACCAAAAAGGCAAACGCATATAGCTTGGCTCCATAGACGGCAAAGCGCACGATGTCTTCATTTCCCTCATGCAAAAATAGCGAAATAACATCTCCGGCAAAAATAAAAATAGCAGCAAACATCCCGATGCCGATAACACCGGCGCTGGCAGCAACAAGCTGGAGTGCTTTTTTCACGCGCTTCATTTGACAGCTCCCATAGTTGTAGCTGATAATCGCGCCCACGCCGTCCGACAAGCCCAACAACACATTATTCCCTATAAACGCCAAATAGCTAATAAGCGTAAAGGCCGCCAC
>NZ_JAQUZF010000003.1:17104-65235 GCF_028691475.1 Anaeromusa sp. | reverse complement strand
TTTGAAAAAATCAAGTCCCAAATTGATTTTTCTTCACTAATTTTCCGCTCTATGTTGGGAGGTAAAATAAAAAGACCTCATTACGAGGCCTGTAAATTCAAGGGTTTTGAGTTTGTGAGAACACTCTCTACATATAAAGGGAGAAAGGCTAAGACGCCAGTAATGGCTCCCATGCCGCTGAACTGGGCGAACCAAAGGGCGGCTAGATTCTTTTTCCACTGAGGCCAGGCGAAAAACATAGTAATACCTCCAGGCAGGGCTTGATCTTTCGTTAGTATAGCAGACAAAAGACGGTCTGTCGCGGCAAGAACAAAAAGCCTAAGCAGGGAAGACGCTCTTAGAGGGAGAATATTATAAAGGTTAGACAACTTTTCAAAAGACATAGGAGAGAAACAGTGCATGGTAGAACGTGAACGAAGATATAGAAGGCCCCGAACGCAAGGCGGTTCTAGCCAAACAACAGGCGGACCGCCGCAGCGGCCTAGAAAAAAGCCGTTGCAATTGCGCTTGGCGGTATGCTTGCTGCTGCTGTTGCTGCTACTGGCGGTGGCGGCAGGGCGCGTAGCCTGGATTCAAGTGGTCCAAGGCGGTGACATGAAGGAAAAGGCGATGGCTCAGTTGGAGGTCAGCCGCGATATGCAGTCGCCGCGCGGTTCGATTTGTGATCGCAACGGCAATGAGCTGGCTGTCAGCGTAGTGACGAAATCGTTGTACGCTAATCCGGATGAATTGCGCAAAAATCAGGCAGACGTCGACAGTATTGTTGGCGGTTTGGCGCCTATCTTGGGCATAGACCCTAAAGAGATGAAAGAGGATCTGCTGCTGCCGGAACGCAAATTCGTTTGGCTAAAGCGGCGTATGGATGCGCCGATAGCCGCTCAGGCGGCGGCATTTATCAAACAGTATCAATTACCCGGTTTTGGGTTTTTAGAGGAAAACAAACGTTATTATCCCAATGAGAAGCTGGCGGCGCAGCTCTTGGGCTTTGTAGGCAGCGACGATCAGGGGCTGGAAGGCTTGGAGGCCAAGCTGGATAGCGTGCTGAAAGGGAGCAAGGGAAAGCAGAATATCTTTACAGATAATCAGGGACGTCCTATTTTTCAATCGGTGTTTTCCTTGAAATCGCCGGAAGAAGGCCGCAAAGTGCTGCTGACGATTGACCAGAACATTCAGTTCATTGTGGAACAGAGTTTGGACAAGGCCATGGCGGCCACTGGTTCTGCGGCAGCTACCGCTATTGTGATGGACCCCAAGACAGGCGATGTCTTGGCCATGGTCAGCCGACCTACGTACAATCCAAACCAATTTTGGAAAGGCGGACCAGGAGAATGGCGTAATCGGGCCGTTGCCAACGTATATGAACCAGGGTCGACTTTTAAAAGTATTGTCGTAGCGGCAGCCTTGAACGAAGGAACCGTACATCCCGGACAGTGGTTTCAGGACAATGGCGCTATCGAAGTATCCGGGCGGCGCATTCAAAACTGGAGCGGCGAGTCCTACGGGGCGGTTCCGCTGGAAGCTGTTATTAAGCAATCTTTGAATACGGGCTTTGTGCAGATCGGCCTGGGTCTTGGCGGCGAAAGGCTGACGCGATATGCCAGGGACTTCGGTTTTGGACGTCCTACCGGCATTGATTTGGCTGGTGAAGAAGAAGGGATTTTATTCGAACCCAAGGATATGCGCGACTCTGATATTGCTACCATGGCTATTGGCCAAAGTATTGCGATAACGCCGCTGCAACTGGTGACGGCGGTAAGCGCGTTGGCTAACGACGGCGTGTTGTTAAAGCCGCATATCATCAAAGAGGTGCAAAACGGCGACGGCTCGGTGCAGCAAGCCTATGCTACAGAAGTAGTGCGCCGCGTGATTCGGTCCGAGACAGCCCAGACTCTCAAAGGGCTTTTGGAAAAAGTCGTTTCCGAAGGCGGCGGCGGCAAAGCCGCTGTGAAGGGTTACCGTATTGCCGGTAAAACAGGGACGGCGGAAAAACTGCGTGAAGACGGCGGCGGCTATTATCAAGGGCGTTATATCGCTTCTTTCGCGGGCTTTGCTCCGGTAGAAGAGCCTCGCATAGCGGTGTTGGTGGTATTGGACGATCCCCGGGGCGTTTATTATGGCGGGCAGATTGCCGCGCCGGTGGCCGGAGAAATTTTTAGCCAAATTTTTCGCTATTTGAACATTTTGCCCAGCGGCGTATTGCTGCCGGAAGAAAAGAAAAAACAGTCTCCAGCGCCGCAGCCGGTGAGACCGCCGACTGCTCCCCTGCCTCCGCTGCCGGCGGGGCAGGTGCGCATGCCGAATTTGCAGGGCAAAACGATGCGTCAAGCGGCAGCGGAACTGCACAAGGAAGGCTTGTTTTTCCGTCCGGTCGGAGGCGGCCTGGCGGTTAGCCAGGAAGTGCCGCCAGGCGCGCCGGTGTCTGTGGGGAGTGAGATCGGCGTTTCTTTCAGCGAAAATTGATGACCAACCGCAAACAAGCGGGTATAATGAAGAATCATAGCAATTGACTGTAGCAGGCCTGGTTTACGGCAGATGGAGAAAGAAGAGGAAGAAGATGCACGAAGTCAGTTTGGCTCAAGGAATTTTAGATGTGGTGCGGCGGCATGCCGAGGCTTCCGGCAGCCAAGGAAGCATCCGCCGGATTAAGTTACGCATCGGAGCCTATACGCAGGTAGATGTGCAAGCGCTTTTGACGGCGTTTCAAGCGGTGGCGACGCAGACGCCGGCAGCGCAGGCTGAACTTTTGGTAGAACGCGTTCCGGTGCGCCTGCACTGTCGAGAGTGCGGTGGAGAATGCGAAATACAGGGACGCAGCCTTATGTGCGCTCATTGTTCTTCTCTGGCGGTGGATATGCTGAGCGGCAGAGAAATGCAAGTGGAATATCTGGAGGTGGATTAAAATGGAAATTAAAGTTATGAGCAATATTTTAGAGAAAAATGAAGCGATTGCGGCCCGGCTACGGCAGCGCTTTGCGGCAAAGGGTATTTTGGTGTTGAATTTGATGGGGTCTCCCGGCTGCGGCAAGACGACGCTGCTGGAAAACACTATTGCTGCCCTCAAGGCGCGTCTGCGCGTAGCGGTCATTGAAGGCGATTTATTTACCGATAAAGATGCCCGCCGCATTGAGCAGCTGCATGTACCGGTAATTCAAATCAACACCGAAGGCGGCTGCCATTTGGAAGCGTCCATGGTGGAAGAGGCTGTTAATTCTCTTAACCTCGACGAACTGGACTTGGTACTTGTGGAAAACGTGGGGAATCTAGTTTGCCCTGCTGAGTTTGATATCGGCGAAGACGCTAAGATTGTAGTTCTCAGCGTGACTGAAGGCGATGATAAACCGGCGAAATATCGGATTGCCTTTAATGTGTCTAAGGCGGCGGTCATTAATAAAATGGATTTGCTGCCGCATACGTCATTTGATATGGAACTGGCGGAGCATGATATCAAGAGCGCTAACAGCGACATTCTGCTCTTTAAAACGTCCTTCCAAGGTGGTCAAACAACCGGGCTGAGCTCTTGGCTCAACTGGATCAAAGACGAAGTGCGCCGCAAAAAAGAGCAGGTCAAGGGGGAGTAGGCATGACGCGCCAGGCGGTTTGGGCGGAAGTAGATTTGGGGGCTATCAAAGAGAATGTGCGGCACATTCGCAGCACCTTGCGAAAAGGGGTGCAGTTTTGCGCCGTTGTGAAGGCCGACGCTTACGGGCATGGCGCCGTTCCTGTGGCAAAAGCCGTGCTGGCAGCAGGGGCGGACCAACTGGCGGTAGCGATGCTGCAGGAGGCGGTCGAATTGCGGCAGGCCGGTATTGAAGTTCCCATTCTGATTCTAGGCTATACACCGCCGGAGGAAGCGGCGCAGGTCGTGGCGCAAAAGGTTACCGCCGCTGTATATTCGTTAGAAACGGCGGAGGCTTTGTCGCACGCCGCGCAGCAGTTGGGCTGCAAAGCGATAGTGCATCTAAAAGTCGATACCGGCATGGGGCGCATCGGCGTCCAGCCGGAAGAGGCTGGCGTTTTTGCGGCGCAAGTGGCCGGGCTGCCTGGAATCGAAGTGGAAGGCGTCTTTTCGCATTTTGCAACGGCGGATTGTGAAGATAAGAGTTATGCTCACGAGCAATTCCGGCGTTTTCAAGAGGCGCTGCAGAACATCGAAGCTCACGGAGTCAAGGTGGCTGTTCGTCATATCGCCAATAGCGCGGCTACGCTGGAATTGCCGGAGTACCACCTGGATATGGTGCGGCCCGGCATTATTCTATATGGAATTTGGCCGTCAGAAGAAGTCAAGCGTTCCCTTCCCTTGCGGCCGGCGATGTCCTGGAAAGCCTGTGTCAGCCATGTAAAGTGCGTGCCCCCGGGAAGCCCGGTCAGCTACGGATGTATCTACAAAGCGGGTCAAGATACCTGTATCGCGACGCTGCCTGTAGGGTATGCGGACGGTTGGACGCGGCTTTTGGCGGGCAAAGCGGCAGTATCTTTAGCTGGTCAAAGGGCGCCTGTGGTGGGGCGCATCTGCATGGATCAGTGCATGGTGGCTCTTCCGGCAGGGGCGAAGGTAGCAGTGGGGGAACCTGCGTTACTTTTTGGGCCGGCAGGGCCGACTGTGGAAGAAGTGGCGGCCTGGCTGGGAACCATTCCTTATGAAATTGTGTGTATGGTCGGGAAACGGGTGCCGAGGCGCTATGGGAACGCTTGAATTTTCTTGCGGCGTTACACGGCTCATGGTACGATAAGCTAAATCATTGCAGTACGAATGGAGGCGGCAGGATGGACCAAATGGAACAGGATTGGGAAGCGTTTAAGAAGAAATTCAATGCCAAAGCCGGGATTGACCTGAATTATTACAAACGGGCGCAGATGCAGCGGCGTATTACGAATTTGATGAACCGTCACGGCCATAGCAGCTATACGGCATTTTTTTCGCAGTTGGAAAAAGACCCCAAGGCTTATAAAGAATTTGTCGAGTACATTACGATTAACGTAACGGAATTTTTCCGGACGCCGGAGAAATTTGAAGAATTGGAGAAAAAAGTGCTCGCAGATCTGCTGCAGCGCAGCTCGAAGCTCAATATTTGGAGCGCCGGGTGCTCCATGGGGGCGGAACCTTATTCGCTGTCCATGATTTTGGCGGATTTGACGCCCAGCGCGCGGCATCGCATTTTGGCGACCGATTTGGATGAAGAAGTGCTGGGTAAAGCAAAGGAAGGCAAATTCAGCGCGAACGAATACAAGAACATTTCCTCCAATCGGGCTTCTAAATATTTCACCAAGGAAGGCGACCGCTATGTAGTGGTCCCCGATATCCGTTCGCGAGTGGAATTTAAGAAGCACAATTTGCTGCTGGATAAATTTGAAAGCGGCTTTGATCTCATCCTTTGCCGTAATGTAGTTATTTATTTTACGGAAGAAGCCAAAGACGCCCTCTACCGGCGTTTCCTGGAAGCGTTGAAGCCGGGCGGCGTTCTGTTTGTCGGCGGCACCGAAGCCATCTTGAATTTCCGTGACATCGGCTATCAAAGCTATATGCCCTTCTTCTACCAAAAACCGTTTTAAGCGGAACGAGAGCTCTACGAACAAGAGAACCGGAGTGACCAGAGGGTTACGCCGAGGGATTCAAAACAGTAAAGACACACAGGCTCTGGCGCAAGCTGGGGCCTGTGTTTTTTCAATAGATACTATAAATTACAAGTTTTGAGAGTTTGAGACAGCAGGCTTGGAAATGGTTTGTGAGAACGACAAATCAATTTTCGTGTTTTTCGCGATTTTCGCGGTTGGATAATAAAACCGAGAGACGTTGCTAACGAACCGTGAAATACACGAAATGCGCGAAAGGGGAGTTTGGGGGCAAGGAGCTTCTGTATAAACGGCGGCATAACTGTATTTGAGACAAGATTTCCGCGCGCCTCGCAAAAACAGGAGTCGGCGGCAGTTCCGCGAACTCGCTGGCGCTCAGACATACGGAACTTTTCTCCGTCGTCTCCTGTTTTTGCGTCCTGCGGACCGTCTTGCTCCAAAAAAGTCTCAAATACAATCATGGCCGCCGTAGGCTCGGTCATTCCCTCAATTTACCTTCTACTGTTAAATTCCGTAACCCTCCGTCGTACCCTCTCGTGACTCTGGTTCTCTTGTTCAATCTCCGTAGTCTCTCTTGGGATTTCCTCTGGCTTTTCTCTGTTACTCTGAGTTTCGTATCCTCCGTCGTACCCTCAGATTCTTCGGTTCTCTTGTTTATTTCTTGCTGGTGTGTTTTGTACAGTTTGTCTGCCCTTTTCAGACTGCCTGTTTTTTTCCGCCGTGGGAGTTGTTTAGCCCTCGGGGGAGTAGTATAATGGGAAAACCGGGCAAATCGTCCTGAACGATGACAAGTCGTAATGGGTCCACGGCAGTGGGCCTTTTTTCTATCTATAGTGATTGGTAAAAAATGAAAGGGGTCGAAGGCGTGGCAGTAGCAAGTAGGAGGAACAAAAGTATATGAGCGTGAAGGAGATGCAGGCGCTAAAAAAGGGGTATTTTGTCAAGGAAACCGGCAATGTTCTGGGGACAGGGAAAATCAAGGAAATACGAGCAGGCAGCGTGGTGGTGGAGTTCTTTTCTTCGCCTGTAAGTCGCCAGGATGTAGAAATCCCTTTTGAGTCGCTTCGTCCATTAGGACGGTTGCAGCCTAAAACGCGTTGCTTTGTATACATAGAAGCGCTGGGGCGTTGGTACGCCGGGCGGGTAGAGCAATTTGACGCAGCCAGCGGCGAATATCAAGTGAAATTTCCCGAAGGGACGCTGCCGGGGAATCTGCGTATGTTAGCTGTGCCGACGGAAGACGTCTATGTGCGCTGGAATCGGCCTCTTGCTGACGCAGTGTCCATGCTGGCGGAAACGCTGCAAGAGACGGCTTTTCTGCGCGAAACCAGGGCCTCCTTTGTGCGGGGGCTTTTGGAGCAGCGGGCGATGACGCGAGGCGTTACAGGCCTTTTGTCCGCCAAGGTGCAGGTAGTTCCGGAACAGTTAGAAGCGGTCTGGGAGCTTGTTAGCGGTGCTTCTCAGCGGCGAGTGTTGGCGGCGCCTCCTGGCTGGGGCAAAACGATAGCCGCCGGTGCGGTGGTTCGCCAGTTTTTGCTGGATGACCCTGCAGGCAAAGTACTGTTGGTGGTGCCGCCGCTGCTGGTTGCGTTTTGGGAAGAAATGTTGCGTAAGCATTTTCACTTGCAGCCCAACGACCCGCGTTTAAAGCTGATTGCCGCTGATCGGGCGGTGACGGCTAAAGACTTTGTATTGAAACAGCGCCCGGGTCTGGTCGTCTTTGATGACGCGCAACTTGTAGCTGCTGATGTATTAACTAAAGATGAGGCGGCGCTGCGTCGTTACCGCTTTTATGCGGCTGCAGCACAGCAGGCGGAGCGGGTGTTGTTGACAACTCCATTGGCCTCGCAAGAACAAGAAGCCTTGTATTGGGCGATGTTTCACTTGGTGGATCGAGACGGCTATCCGTTAGAACAGTTGCCTGAGGCCGCGTCGCTCTGGGGGAAAAAAGCAGAACCGCGCCTATTGGAAGTTGGCGGGAGTGAATTGCCCCTTTGTCGGCAGACTGGGAAGTTGAAAGTGCTGCAAGTGGCGGGAGAAGCGGCGGAAGAACTGGAAGAGACGTTGGAACAATGGCGTTTGCTCATGAAAAAAGCGATGGAGAGCGACGCGGATCTGGCGCAGCATCGTCAATTAGTGGAAGTGTTGTATCTGGCGTTGGCGGAATGCGCCGGCAGCAGCTACAAGTTGTTAAAAGAATTGGTAGGCTGTCGTTTGGGTCGGCAGACGCCGGCGCAGCTGGAAGAAGAGCTGCCTAAGACGTGGCTGCATTTGTGTAGGAAGATGCCGCTCTTGGAGGGCGAGGAAGTGATCTTGCAGCGTCTTGACGCGTTGACGCCAGGCGCTGCTGAAGCCGAGCCGAGGCTGGCGTCCTTGGCTGCTTATATCAAGACGCTGCCGAAGGCGCGCAAAGTGGTCGTCTTTACACGTTTTGCCGCTACTTGTCAGACAGTAACCGACGAATTGAGCAAGCTTTTGGGGGCTAAAGCCGTAGCCCAAGTGCACCGGGCGCAAACCGTTCGAGAGGTACAAGCGGCGCAAGTGCAGTTTCGGGACGAGGCGTCCTGCCAGGTATTGGTGCTGGACCCGCGGGGCGAAGAGTATTGCGACTTGGGTCACGCCCAGGTGGTGGTGCATTTTGATCTGCCCTTTGATTTGCGTCGCTTGGAGCGGCGCATGTCTCGGGTGGAACGGCGCAATCGCACAGAAGCGCTGCAAACCGTGGCGGTTCTCGGTTCCGGCGGCGATTATTCTCTGGCCAATGTTTGGTGTGAGGTGCTGGAAGAAGAACTGTCGTTTTTCCGTCAGTCTCTGCATGGTGTGGATGGCTGGGCTAGAAAGGTCGCGACGCCGTTGGTGCGCAAGGCGCTGCTTGAGGACGGCTATGAAGGTCTTTTGGATGCCGCTACAGCGTTGGAAGAGGCTTTTGGTCAATGGCAAGCTTCGCGTCCGGCTGCTGCGACGACGGCCGGGTGGGGCGAAGCGGCCCTTGCTTATGACAAAGACAGCGATGGACAGCGTCAAGCCTTTGAGCCTTGGATTGCCATGGCTTTGGGGTTGGGGCGTCAAGGACCGCGCTATACGGCGACAAGCGAAACTGTGCTGATGCCCTTTGACTGGCTTAGCCGCATGCAGGAAGATTTGCAGAGGCCTTTGCCGTATGACCGAAGCGAGTCATTGCAGCTTCAAGAAGCTGCTGCGGTTCGGTCGGGGCAGTCTTTTCTGGATACAGTATCGCGCTATTTGGATTGGGATGACCGGGGGCAAACCTTTGCTTTTTGGCGCCCGGAGGCGCGGTGGAGCGAGGAAAAAGGCGATGAATGGGCTGGCTTTTGCTATGAATATACGCTGGAAGCGGATATGAAGCTTGTTAGAGGCTTTTTAAAGAAACTGGGCCTGCCGGAGCGTTTGTGGAAAAACTTGCGCCGCCGTGCGGACGGTTTTTTGGCGCCGTTGACAGTACGGCTGTATTTAGATCAACAAGGGCGGCGCGTGCGCCATCCGGAACTTTTAGATATTTTGGAGCAGCCTTTCAGCAAGGCCCGCGATATTAACTTGATTAAAGGGCGGGTTAAGCAGCTTCATGAGGTAATCGGTCTTGAAGACTGGAAAGACGCCTGTGGTAAAACCTATGAAGCTTCGTTAAAACTTCTGGAGAAGGATGCCTGGTACCAGGAATTGGTGCCTGTTGCGTGTGAAGCGCTGGAAAAAGATACGGCTCAGCGAGCCAAGGCTTGGAATGAAGCCGGCCGAACGGATTTGGCGGAACAAGAAATTGCTCTTTCCCGGGCCCTGGCGGCGGGCATGAAGAAGCCGGCCGTGCGCCTGTTGGCGGCGGGCTGTATTATTGTTTCCGGGCGTAAACCTTAAAGCGGAGCTGCTATTTTGCTCACATCCCGCCTAAAGGGCTCTTTTTCCGTCAGGTTTTGTCAGAAATCCTCGGCATAGCGCTGCTATTCCTGCGGTTTTCTTTTGCGTCTGACGAAAAAAACTGCTCCTTTGGTCGGGAGGTTCACTAAGACATAAAGCTTGTTTGAGTCCTCATTCGTGCCCTCCCTATAAGCAGTAGACGTCGGTTGCCATGCCATCCATGGCGCAACCGACCCTAGGCGCATCCAGCGCCGTCGAAAATTGGAAAAACGGCTTAAAAAGCCGCTTTTCTTGTAGTATAGTGAAAGTATGAAATCAAAAAGGGGGCGTACTGATGAAACGATGGTGGCGGCTGGCGGTTTTGCTTGTAGGTCTTGCGATTTTGGGCGGCGGTGTTTCTGTAGTTCAGGCGGCGGAGGCAGTAGAAAATGACTGGTTGTGTCTGCCCTATGAACGATTAGGGCCGATCAGAGCTTCGGCTAAAGAGGAAGATTTGCTGCAGTTGTTTGACGCTGAGCAGGTGCAGCGCAGGACCATTTATGTGGCGGAAGGAACTGAAAAACGGGATGTATCGGTCATTTATCCTTATAGTGTTAACGAAATAATCTTGTTTTGGCGGAATAATCAATACGGGCAGGTGTTGTCGCACGCCTGGGTGAAAAAAGAGGGAACGTCTTGGCGGACGGCGGAAAATATTACCGTCGGTACGCCCTTGGAAGAGCTGAATCGCTTGAACGGCCAGCCTTTCCGTATTGTCGGTTTCGGCTGGGACTACGGCGGCTATATTCCGGTGCGTCAGGAAGGAAGGCTGATTCAGCAAAAAGGCTTGTGCCTGCGCTTGGCCCCGGTGCGGCAGCTGCCGCGCGGGTATTACGGCGACGGAGTGAAAGTATCTTCTGAGGACCCGGAATTATTGCCGGATGCGGTAAGAGTAGTTTCCTTCGAAGTGACGCTGAACGAAAAATAACGAGGGACGAACAAGAGAACCGGAGTAATCGGAGGGCGTGCTGAGGGTACGAACCAAATGCGTTCCTGAATAGAAAAATCTCCTTGCTCGCAGTTAGAAAACTGCAGGCAAGGAGATTTTTTGCTATTAAAAGTCTCAAACACAATGGCCGCCACAGTCGCAGCCCTCCGACATACCCTCTCTCGGCTCCGGTTTTCTTGTTCAATAGTTCTTTTTTCCGTAACCCTCCATCTACTCCCTCTACTCCTGTTCAAAATCCGTTCCTTCTTCAGAACTTACGGAACAGACCGACTACATGGCCGAGAATGTCTACATGCGCCGGGCGGATGGGTTCCATGGCGTCATTTTCCGGCTTGAGCAGAATCTGCTTGCCGTCTTTCCAGAAACGCTTGACCGTGGCTTCTTCGCCGTCGACCAACGCCACGACAATATCGCCGTTTTTGGCGCTGTCGCTGGGGCGGACAAGGAGAAAGTCGCCGTCGTGGATGCCGACATTGATCATGCTTTCACCGCTGACGGTGAGCATGAACAGGTCTTCGTTGCCCCGGCCCAATAAGGATGCAGGCAAGGGGAACGTATCTTCAATGTTTTCTTCCGCCAGAATTGGCAAGCCTGCGGTAACACGGCCCACCAGAGGGACGGGGATCATCTCTTTTTGACGCCAGGGAGATTCGGAAACAAGCTCAATGGCTCTGGGCTTGGTAGGATCCCGCCGAATGAGGCCGTCTTCTTCCAGCCGGTTTAAGTAGCCATGAACGGTGGAACTGGAGCTGAGTCCGACAGCAGAGCCGATCTCGCGGATAGATGGGGGATAGCCGTTGGTCCGCAGTCGTTCGCGGATGAAGCTGAGAATTTCAGCCGGCTTGTCGCCGGTGCGCTTGCGTGGCATCAGGCTCACCTCGTTATTCTTGAATTTTTCCTCAGTATACCAGAAAACGCTTTGCTTTTCAAACTCTTGTTCGCATTAAACCTGCAGGGAAGAAGCATGACAGCGGCGAATTGGCAATAGTAGGCAGTTAGTGAAGGAGGACTTGTTATGGTCCATACGCATCTTGTTTTTGATACAGGCATTGGCCGGAAGAAACCGGAAAATATTGTGCATAAGGAAGCTTCCTGTCCGTTTTGTGATCGCCAGGGACTGAGCGGCGTCCTGGCGGAGGAAGGCCCCATTCTTTGGTTGAAAAATAAATATCCTGTTTTTCCGGACGCTTACCAGACGGTGCTGGTAGAAAGCTACACTTGCGACGAGGAACTTTCGACCTATGCGCCGGAGCATTTGCAGGCGGTTATTGGCTTTGGCCTGGAAAAATGGCGGGAGCTTTCACGGAGCGGACAGTTTCGTTCGGTATTGTTTTTTAAAAATCATGGGCCTTGTTCCGGGGGCTCCATGCGTCATCCTCATATGCAGATTGTCGGGCTAGACCATATTAACTACCAGCACAGCATGGAGGAAGAAGCCTTTCGTGGCATTCCCATCTGGCAGAATGGCGAGGTGGAGGTAAATCTGTCGACGCAGCCGAGGGTAGGCTTTTTTGAATTTAATATTCTTTTACAGAAAGAAGGGGCTATTGCACCTTTTGCCCATGGAATTCAAGCGGTGGCGCATTATATTCTGAATCATTTTCACCGTCATTGCAGCAGCTACAATCTGTTCTTTTATGAAAACGGCGGTGCGGTACGGGCGAAAATGATGCCGCGTTTTGTCTTGTCGCCGGTCTATGTAGGCTACGGAATTCCTCAGGTTTCCAGTCAGGTGGAAGAGGTGACGGAATTTGTGCGCACCCTGTATTTTGCCAAAATGACATATTGATCTTGCTTTTACGGCGCTTTTAGCAAAGAGGTCTTTCTGACGCGGAGAAGAAAGCTGCTAAGCCGTTTGTATGCGTGTTGTATATTAAATGCAAAATTCTTGAAAAATGGTTTTGTCGTATTATGTAGTTTTTTGATTAGGCTCCTTTCATACTATAAACAGAAACTGGAACGGGCGTACCTGGCAGAAGCACGGCTGGTTTCCCAAATTATTTTATAAGGGGGCGTACGCATGGCAGAAGAAAAGAAATCTGGCGGTATTGGTCTCACTACGCAAATCTTCCTCGGTCTTATTCTAGGCGTCATTTTTGGCTATCTCTTTCCTTCCTATGGTGAACAGCTCAAACCTATTGGCGACATCTTTATTCGTATGATTAAGATGATCGTGGTGCCTTTGATCTTCAGTTCCTTGATCATGGGCATTGCGGGCACAGGCGACTTCAAAAAATTGGGTCGTTTGGGCGCGAAATCCATTTTGTGGTTTGAATTGGCAACCACGGTGGCTCTGTTTGTAGGTCTGCTGGTAGTTAACGTCTTTGAACCCGGCGTAGGCGTGCAGATCGTTTCGAGCGATCCTTCTGCGGCAGCAGCTGCTGCTAAGAAATCCATCAACATGATGGACATGCTGATTAAAATTGTTCCTACTAATGCGGTAGATGCAGCGGCGCGCGGCGATATGCTGCAGATTATCGTGTTCTCCTGTTTCTTTGGTGTAGCAACGGCTGCAATGGGCGAAAAGGGCAAACCGGTTTTGCAAGTCGCCACAAGTATTGCGGAAGTTATGTTCAAATTTACCCATTACGTCATGTGTCTGGCGCCGATTGGTATCTTTGCCATGATCGCCTTCACGGTTGGCAAATTCGGCTTAGGCATGCTGATTCCGTTGATGAAACTGATCGGATCGTTGTATTTTGCTCTGGCATTGTTCCTCTTCTTGGTCTTCCTGATGGCGACGATCATCTTCCGAATCAATTTCTTCCAATTGCTGCGGGCCATTAAGGATCCGCTCATGCTGGCCTTCTCGACGGCTTCCAGCGAGGCGGCTCTGCCGTCGGCAATGGAAAAGCTGGAGAAATTCGGTGTTCCTCGTCACATCATCACCTTTGTGTTGCCTACAGGCTATACCTTTAACCTGGACGGTTCCACTCTCTACAGCGCCTTGGCGGTTGTTTTTATCGCCCAGGTGTACGGCATTCACTTCCCGATTGAAACCCAGCTACTGATGGTTATCACTTTGATGCTTTCCACAAAAGGCATCGCGGCTGTTCCTGGCGCTTCCCTCATCGTTATCGCCGGTACCGCTGCTGCGTTTGGCCTGCCTGTTGAAGGCATCGCCATCATCCTCGGCGTAGACCGTATTCTCGACATGGCTCGTACCGCCTGCAACCTGGTAGGTAACTGCGTAGCTGCTGTTGTTGTGGCCCGTTGGGAAAACGAGCTGCCTGACGAAGTGTTGAAAGTAGCTTACACGAAAAATTATAGCGAGTAAGTTCCGGTAAAAAAGGAATTTACCAACTTTATCACGAAAAAAGATGTGGACAAGAGACCCGTAAGGGGTCTCTGGCCACATCTTTTTTATGCAAAACAAGAGACGGAACGCAAGTGAAGTACGAGTTTTGTTTGCTACAGCCAATGCTCATCGTTAGCTATATAGCAGTCCCTGCAGGAGGAAGAATGTTAGGAACGTCTTATTTGTCCTTGTGGCAAACTATGCTGCTTGTGACAACTTTCTTTGCCCTTGGCGGCATGATTACAGTGCACCCTTTCAACAGCCCCTTTCAGCTGTCTTTTGCACCGGTGATTTTCAGCTCTCTTTTGATGTATTTTCGCCGTCTTTCCGTGGAATATACCGCTTTTTTCGGCAGTATTGTCATGGTCATTTTACGGGTAGTAACTGATGTCTCTACCTCCAATATGGAACTTATGGAGATTCTGCTGGAACGAGCGCCGACTTTTTTCTTTTATATTATTTACTCCATTGGTTTTAATTTGACCCGGGTGCGGGAGCAACGGGACAATGTGCTGATGACGGTCATGCTGCTGACCATTTGCGACGGCTTTTCCAATGCAGCGGAGCTGGCCATGCGGGGCGAACTTTTTAGCCGGCCGGCGGATGTTACTTTCGGCATCTTAGCGGGCGTAGCCATTGCCAGGGCGGTGATGGCGGTGTTCATCTGCTACGGCTTGAGGGAAGCTCAGGCGGTGGCGCTGGCGGAAGAACAGGTGGCCCATTATAATGAGTTGACGCTCCTTATTGCGCAGCTCAAAGCGGAACTGTTTTACTTGCGCAAATCTTCCAGGGACATTGAGCAGGTTATGGTGGATAGCTACGGCTTGTATCAGGAGATGCAGAACTGCCAATGCCGGGAGCAGGAACGTCATCTGTTGGTAGCGGATCAGGCTTTGGCTATTGCTCGTAATATTCACGAAGTAAAAAAAGATTATCAGAGGGTTGTGGCAGGCATTGAGAAGGTGCTGGAACCATCCGAAGGCGATCGTAAGAGCCTCTTGTCAGGCATTTTTCAGCTGATTGAGCAAAATGCCAGGCGGGTGCTGGCGCAGCGCGGCGCCGACGTTTCTTTGCAGTTCGAATGCCGCCAGGATTTTTGGACGGATCAGCACTATGTCATTGTGTCGATTTTAAATAATCTGCTGATTAACGCCATTGAAGCCTGCGGTGACAAAGGGGCGATTCAAGTTAGCGAATCCATAGAAAAAGATACGGTTATTTTTGAAGTGCAGGACAGTGGTTGCGGCATTGCCGAGGCGGATCGGGAGCTTATTTTTCAACCGGGCTATTCGACCAAGTTTGATCGGCGTACTGGCGCCATGTCCACCGGCTTGGGCTTGTCTCATGTACAGAATCTGACGAAGCTTCTGGGAGGCCAAGTGGTGGTGACATCCGGCGAGACCGGAGGGACTCATTTTTATATTTCTATTCCCACTGTGCGGTTGATTGCCTGAGGGTTGCGACAAAAAGGATAAAGGTGGCGAAACAATGACATTGCGTTTGGTGATTGTAGACGACGATGCAGGGGTGCGCCGTATTTTGAAAAATATTATTGCCGAGTACCGCTTGGGGACGGTGCTGGGCGAGTGCAGCGACGGTCTTTCTGCGGAACGAGTAATTGCGGACTTTCAGCCGGATTTGGCGCTGGTGGACTTGCTGCTTCCAGGTCAGGACGGTTTGACTCTGATTGATCATGTAAGCCCTTCTCTACCCAACACGACGTTTATTATGATTTCCCAAAGTGAGAGCCAGCAAATGATTACGAAGGCGTACGAACGAGGCGTCAGCTTTTTCATTCGCAAACCCATCAATGTGGTGGAAGTGGTAAAGGTTATTGAGCGGGTGGCGGAAAGTCAGCGGCTGCGGCAAGCTTTATCATTGATTTCTGAAACGGCGACCCGTATTACCGGGCCGGTGCACGGAGCCCATGGGGAAAACGCCGAAAACACGCTGCGTTCTCGTGTGTATCGCAGCTTTTCCGATATAGGTATTTTGGGCGAGACCGGTGCGAAAACGATCTTTCAGATGATTGAGCATATTGCGCCCCTTTTGGCGGATGGTACCAGCGAGTACCAGTTGAGTGACATGTACCAGCAAATTTCGGAAAAAACTTCTACTGATACCAAAACCATAGAGCAGCGCGTCCGGCGGACGATTACCAAAGCGTTGCAGAATATGGCGAATCTGGGCGCGGAAGACTATGATAATGAAAAATTCCAGACCTATAGCACAGCCCTTTTTGACTTTAAGGAAGTGCGCCAGGAAATGAACTATATTCAAGGAAAAAGTCCGTATCACGGAAAAATCAGCGTACGCAAGTTTTTAGAGGGACTTATCTATTTGGCTCAGGATTAGGAATTCTATACTGAATTTCGCATAAGGCGATTCCCATTTCTTTTTTTGTAGGGCAGGATTTGCCGGAAGGCAGCGCGAAGGAGACAAAACAACCGCAATCTTGTGCAAGGAGGGGACTGGTATGGAAACCGCAGGCAAGACGATTATCCGGGAAGAGGTATTTGCACAGTTGGCGCTGGGCGCCATGGAGAAGCTGGAGGTTGTGCCGGTGGCGGCAGCTGAGGGGACGCTGCTGGAAAAGGCCAAGGCGCTTTTGAGCCGCATGGGCCCCCGGATTGTGGTAAAAAAAGATGAAGAAAACCGGACGGTGGTTTTGGAGCTAGGCATTGCCGTACCTTATGGCACGTTTATTCCAGAGGTGGCTTCCCGCATTCGTCGGCAGGTGGCCGAAGAAATTCGCCAGGTTACCTGTTGGGAAGTGGAGCGCATTGATGTGCTTGTGGAACGCTTGCTTTTCCCGGCGACGCCGGGAAAAGAAGATTGGCCCGAATGGCCGCCGGTTATGTAGATACTAAGGAGGCGTATGATGGAACAGGGCGTAAAACCTACAGTGGGATTTATCGGCATTGGCGTGATGGGCAAAAGCATGGCCGGGCATTTGCTGGCGGCGGGCTATCCTTTAGTGGTCTATAACCGGACGAAAGCGAAAGCAGAAGCGCTGCTGGCGCAGGGCGCCGCTTGGGCCGAATGCCCAGGGGCGGTGGCTAAAGCCTGTGATGTGGTCATTACGATGGTTGGCTATCCTAAGGATGTGGAAGAGACCTATTTAGGAGAAAACGGTTTAATTGCTAAAGGGCGCCAGGGGGCGTTGTTTATTGACATGACGACTTCTAGTCCGGCTTTGGCCCGACGTATTGCCGCCGCGGCCAAGGACGCCGGCATGGCAGCCTTAGATGCGCCGGTGTCGGGGGGCGATGTTGGCGCTCGCGAAGCGCGGCTGGCTATTATGGTTGGCGGTGAGACGGCTGACTTTGAACGGGCCAAGCCTATTTTTGATTTGCTGGGCACGAATGTGGTTCATCAAGGCGAGGCAGGCGCAGGGCAGCATACAAAAATGTGCAACCAGATCGTCATTGCCGGGAATATGGTTGGCGTGTGCGAAGCGTTGGCTTATGCTAAGACCGCCGGCTTGGATCCGGCGAAGGTCTTGGGCGTCATTGGCAGCGGCGCCGCCGGCAGCTGGTCGCTGAGCAATTTGGGACCGCGTATGCTGGACGGCGATTTTGCGCCCGGGTTTTATGTGAAGCATTTTATTAAGGATATGACGATCGCCTTGGAAGAGGCGGCGGCTATGGGCCTAGAGACGCCCGGTCTGGCTTTGACCAAGTCCCTGTATGAGCGCTTAGCGGCGCTGGGCGAAGCCGATAGCGGCACGCAGGCTTTATACAAACTATATGTGAGGGAGGATGTGCCATGTTGAAGGAATTAGTAGCGAAATCACGCAGTTACCGCCGTTTTGACGAAGCGGTGAAAATCAGTCGGCAGACGCTGGTGGGTCTGGTGGATTTGGCTCGTCTTTCTCCGTCAGGCGCGAATATGCAGCCGCTGAAGTTTTACGTGTCGGCGGATGCGGAAAAAAATGAGAGCATTTTTCCTACCCTTGGCTGGGCGGGATATTTAAAAGAGTGGGCCGGCCCGGAAGCAGGCGAACGTCCCACAGGCTATATTTTGGTTCTCAAGGACAAAGGCATTGCGCATGTGGCTGGCATTGATCACGGCATTGCCGCGCAAAGCATCATGCTCGGCGCTGTGGAAAAAGGCTTAGGCGGCTGCTTTATCGGCAATATAGACCGGCCGCGCTTGTTTCAAGTCACCGGCTTGTCGCCGGATGATTATGAAATTCTGCTGGTGCTGGCTTTAGGCAAGCCGATAGAACAGGTTGTTGTAGATGACATCAATGAAAACAGCGATGTGAAATATTGGCGTGACGCTTCCGGCGTGCATCATGTGCCTAAACGGACGCTGCAAGAGTTGGTGGTCGGCTGATGATTTGGTATGTGATTGCAGCGCTTTTAAGCGCAGGGGTGTATGGTTTTGGCGGAGAAATCGGCTTGACTCCTATGTTAAAATGGATCGCTATCGGCTTGCTATGGGGCGCAGCTGCGCACTTTGCAGGGCGCGGCAAGGAGGGGTATTATCATAAAAAGTGGTATAAGCTTTTTTAAGCTCATTCTTTTAGTTGGTTTGTTGTGCCTAACAGGAGGCGGAGCGGCGATGGCTGCACCGCCTCCTCCTGCCGTTATAGCCGAAGCGGCGGTGGTGGTAGACGGAGCCAGCGGGAAAACATTGTTTGCCAAGAACGCCGATAAGGTGATGTATCCAGCAAGTACGACCAAGATTATGACTTGCTTGGTGGCTTTGGAACGGGGAAACTTAGACAGCGTGGTGACCGTTGGCTGGCGGGCCGCCCGCACGGACGGCTCCTCGCTGGATTTGCGCGCCGGCGATAAGCTGAAGCTGCGGGAATTGCTTACAGGGATGATGGTTGTTTCCGGCAATGATGCCGCAGAGGCTGTGGCGGAACATGTTGGCGGCGGCTCTCGGTCTCGCTTTATTCAATGGATGAATGAGAAGGCGGAATCCCTAGGCATGTCCAAAACACATTTCAGCAATCCTCATGGGTTGCCGGATCCAGTGAACCACTTCACAACGGCGGAGGATTTGGCCAAGCTGACCTTGGCGGCGCGGCAAGAACCGGAATTCCGGCGCATTGTAGCGACGAATGAACGGAATGTTACCTTTTTGAACCGTCGGCCAGTGTTTGTGCGCAACACCAATCGCTTGTTACGGACTTTTCCTGGGGCGGACGGCGTGAAGACCGGTTATACCGATGCTGCTGGCGAATGTCTGGTGGCTTCCGCCACTCGTCAAGGAAAATCCGTGGTAACCGTGATTCTCAACAGTGATTTGCGTTGGGAAGAGGCTAAATATTTACTGGAGTACGGCTTTGCTTCACTTTAAAAGCAGAGGGATAGATGATGAGTAATCTGTTGGAAGTAAAAAAATTAAGCGTAACGATAGGCGGGAAAGCACTATTGCAGGATATTTCTTTTGCCGTAACGGCCGGGGACAGTGTGGCGGTGGCCGGTCCGTCCGGCTGCGGCAAGTCGACTCTCTTGCGCACCTTGTGTCTTTTGACGCCTCCTAGCGGCGGCGAAGTATTTTTTGCAGGCAAGGAGTTTCGCAGTTATTTGCCGCCGGATTTGCGGCGGCGTATTGGCTATGTGCCGCAAAAAGCCGTACTTTTTGGTAAAACCGTGGAGGAAGACTTGGCGTATCCCTTTCAGATTGCCAAGCAAAAACCGGATGAGGGTCGAATGAAAAAGTTGTTGGCCGCCGTAGGGCTGGCTGCGGCTTTTTTTAGCGCTAAAACCGAGACTCTGTCCGGCGGCGAGGCGCAGCGGGTGGCGCTGGTGCGCTCGCTGCTGGCGCAGCCGCAGGTGCTGTTGCTGGATGAAAGCACGTCCGCCTTGGATGTGGCGGCGACGGCGCAGGTGGAAGCACTGCTGCAGCAGCTGCGCAGCGAGGAGGGGTTAACCCTTTTGTGGGTGTCCCACCAGGAGACGCAGGTGCGGCGCATGGCGTCGCGCGTGCTGGGGCTGCGCAGCGGTGAGGCGGTATTTTGGGATCGCGTAGAGAAGTGGCCTGCAGGAGGTGTGGTATGAGCAATGAAGCGCTGATTTTGTCATACGGCCTGATTTTGCTGGCCATGGCTTTGTCGCAGCGGGAAAAGCTGGGCTTGAGCAAGGAGATGTTGATTGGCAGCCTGCGGGCGGTGGTGCAGCTGGTGGTAATCGGCATGGTGCTGTCCTTTTTGTTTGACGCCGACCATCCCGCGCTGACGACGCTGCTTTTGTGTGTCATGCTTTATACAGCGTCCGGCGTGTCAGCCCAACGCGGCAAGGATGTGCCGGGGGCCAGGCGGATTGCCTGCATTTCCATTGCGATATCCATGGTGGTCACTTTAGGGACGTTGGTGCTTTGCGGCGCTATTACCTATCGTCCCAGCGAAGTGGTGCCTGTAGGCGGCATGGTGGCAGGACAGTCCATGGTGGCTGTGGGACTGTTATTGCGGACCTTGGCCGGATCTTTTGCTTCGCGCCGAGCGGAAGTAGAAGCTCGGTTGGCCTTAGGAGCGGCGCCCAAAGAAGCGGCGGCCGTTCTTATTCGCGACAGTCTGCATACCGCTAGCGCTCCTATGGTAGATGCTATGAAAACGGTAGGTTTAGTGCAGCTTCCAGGTATGATGACCGGCCTAATTCTGGCGGGAGTGGCGCCGACAGAAGCGATAAAATATCAAATCATGGTGACCTTTATGCTCACCGGCGCTGTGGTGACGGCTTCCTATGCGGCTGCGTACCAGGCGTATCAAGGGTTTTTCGGATTGTACGGCTCGGTGCGGCAAGGAACCGGCGATTGAAAGCAAAAGGGTACTCTTGGGACGGAGGATGGATTGACAGAAGGGGTCTTTATGAGAGAAAATAATAAGATAGGTGCAGTATTTCCTGAATATGTACTTGTGGCAAGGAGCTTAAAGGAATGAATGACATCTTTCTTTCTTTCGTATCCTATTTATGGAGCATAGGGATTAAAAGTAATGTGGAGGTTCTTGCAGTTGTGCTGCTTCCGGAAGTGGCTTTGTTGGGACTTATTTATTTTATTTTTATGCATGTAGAAGAATTGGGGTTGGCTGCTTTTTGGGAACAGGAGCAACGCTTGCTGGGAGAGCGCTTAGCGCGCTATAATCTTCAGCATGACCGGCGATTGCGCGAATTGAACCGTCCTCAAGGCGAAGACGCGGCTGCAAAGCCTCAAGGGGACGCGGCAGGCGCCGCCTATACGCAGGATCAGCTTGTTAAGGATGTAGTTGGTTATCTGCGCGATGAGGAAAGCAAGTAAAGGAGGGCTTCGTAAAGGATGGAAAAGAAAACGTACATACGCTGGCTATGCACGGTGATGACTGTGTTTTGCTTTGTGGCTGCCTTGCCGGCGGCGGCTTGGGCGAAAACCATCTTGTTTGTGCCGCAGGATGATCGGCCGGTGAGTTTTAGAGAGGCTGTAGAAACAGCGCAGGCTGCTGGTTTTGAGGTGTTGACGCCGCCGGCAGAGTTGCTGGCCAGCCGGGGACGCGAAGGCAACCCCGAAGCGGTTTGGGACTGGGTGATGGCTAACGGCAGAACCGTGGACGCCATGGTGTTGTCGGCGGATACGCTGGTTTACGGCGGCTTGGTAGATTCGCGCATTCATCATCTCGGACCTGATTTGCTTTGGGCGCGGCAGACGCGCTTTGACAAGCTGAAAAAACTCAACCCAACGGCGCGGCAATATGTGTTTGCGACGATTATGCGGACACCGCGCATGACTGCCGGCGGCGTGGAGCCTTCTTATTATGAGAAGCATGGTCCTAATATTTTTGAGCTGACGGTTTTACTGGACAAGGAAGATGTTTTGGGCCTGACAAGCGAAGAAAAGCGTCAGTTGAAAAAGTTGAAAGAAACCATTCCTAAGGATGCATTAGAAGATTGGTTTTCGCGGCGGGATAAGAATTTCCAGATCAACCAAATTTTTGTAGATAAAACCATTAAGGGCGATATTCAATATCTGCTGCTGGGACGGGATGACACCGCACCCTTTTCCCAAACGCACAAAGAAGCCAGACTGCTGGTGAAGCAGGCGGCGCAGCTGCCGGCCAGCCGTTTTGCCTCCTTTCCTGGAGCTGATCAACTGGGCATGCTGCTGTTGACCCGCGCGATTAACGACTTGGAGCATCGTGTGCCGGTTGTGTCGGTACAATATGCTTTGGGCACTGGCCCTAAATCGCTGCCAACCTATGAGGATCAGCCTATTGGTAAGAGCATTGTAGATCAGATCGTTTCTGCTGGAGGCATTGTGCTGCCGCAGCCGCAGAAGCCGGATTTGGTGCTGGCGGTGCATACGTCGCCAGACGGCCATACGGATGAAGCTGAGTGGGTCACTAACATCACGTATGCTAGTGCAGGAACGAAGCAGTTTGTGGCTAATGTAGCCAAAGAACTTGCCAGAGGACAGGCCGTGGCTATCGGCAACATTTCTTTTGTCAATGGTTCGGATAATTCGTTGATGCAGGAATTGAGCGACCAGAAGCTGCTGGGCAAGCTGACAGCCTATTCCGGCTGGAATACGCCGAGCAACACCTTGGGATTCGCTATTTCTCAAGGCATGCTGGCGCCGCAGATGACGACAACATCGCGGCAGAAGCTGCTGGCGGAACGCTATTTGGATGATTGGGCGTATCAGGCCAACATTCGCAGTCAGCTGAATCGGGAAATCGTTTACGCCAAAGGCGGCAGCCTGGTGCAACTGGATGCTCTTGAAGGAGAACTGACTGTAGCGGCGCAGAAGAAACTGCGTGAATTTGCTAAAGAGTATCTGGACTTTTTGCAGCCCGAACAGGTGCAGGTGAACTTTCCCTGGAACCGGATGTTTGAAATCGATGTGCGGATTACACCGCCACAGAAATAAGAATCACAAAAAGCAGACGTCCTTGCAGGGGCGTCTGCTTTTGCGTTGCCAGAAAGCGTATATTTTACGGTCGCAAACCCCGATTCATCAAGGGTTGGGAGGCGTTGCATCAAACGGACGGCATACTTGTATTTGAGACAAGATTTGCGCGCGCCTCGAAAAAGCTAGTTAAGTCGGCAGTTTCTTAACTCGCTGCGCTCAAACAGGCGAAACTGTAATCCGTCTTAGCTAACTTTTTCGTCCTGCGGACCGCCTTGCTCCAATAAAAGTCTCAAATGCAAGTATCACCGCCGCCTCCCTGTTTCGTACCCGCCGTTGCCTCCTTATACTCTTGTTTAAGATGCGCTTATTCTCTTTAATCTTCAAAAAAGGAGAAATTCTCTCTGGCAGTGAATTGTTACATGATATCAAGACGGCAAAAAGGAGAAATAAACGATGTCTCAGGTGCACGGAGTGTTAGTATTAGTAGCTTTGCTGTGGGGACTCAATCCGCCAGTGATGAAGCTGGGCCTGGAAGAGGTGCCGCCTATGGCGTATAATGCCATCCGCATGGTGGCGGCTTTGGCAGTGGGGTGGGTTGTTTTCCGGCGGGCGGCGGTGTGGCTGCCTTTAAGGCGTGAGGATTTGCGGCTGCTGGCGGTGTCCAGCTTCGGCTTTTTTTCGTTTCAGATTTTCTTTACCTTTGGCGTGCAGTTGACGACCGCCGGTAATGCCTCCTTGATTTTGGGGCTGCTCCCGGTGAGCGTCGCGATCATTAATCGCATACATGGCCTGGAGGGAATTCGGCGTCTGACGGTGGCGGGGATTGCTGTTTCACTGCTGGGGGTGCTTGTCATGGTTTGGGGCGCTGGCAAGGAATTCAGCTTAGCTGGACCGCATGTATTGGGCGGGGTGCTTTTGCTTTGCGCACAGCTTGGTTATGGTTACTACACGGTTTTTTCCCGGCTGCTCCTTGTGCGGTATTCGCCGTATCAAGTTACGGCGTACGTAATCTTGACGACTACGGTCTTGTTTGTCTTGGTCGCTTTGCCGGATATGCTGGCGGTAGATTGGTCGGCGCTGTCGACGGTGGCATGGAGCAGCGTCCTTTATTCCGGCGTTTTTCCGCTCAGCCTGGCTAACGGTCTTTGGGTATGGGCTACAGGCAAGGTGGGGAGCACCACGGCTTCTCTATACAATAATTTGGCGCCAGTCTTCGCCGTGGCAGCGGGGTATGCTTTTTTGGGCGAGGCCTTTGGAGTCGTCCAGGCCTTGGGAGCAGGGGTCATCTTTGCTGGCTTGTATTTGACGCGCTGGGCCCAAAGGCGTCCGTGAAACAAGCGTTTCCTGTAAGCCGCCTTGCAAAAAGAAGAAATTTGAATCGCGTCCTTACCAGACGCCTGTGTCAAAACAAAAGCTCGCTCAGCTCCTGCGCAGCTAGTTGAAAGGGAAATCCGTAACTCGCTGCGCTCAAACATCCGGATTTCTATTCCTTTCCACTACCTTTGCAGGCCCTGCGGACCGCTTCGCTTGCAAAAGTTTTGCCCCAGGCGCCTGGCGCGGACCTCGCTGTTGCCTAGCTTGGTACTCTTGTTAAAAAACATACCCCGTTCCCTCATACGTATCCTCCGGTTCTCATCGCGACTATTGTTCAATTCTCGTACTACTCTGTTTTCCTCTGTTCCTCTGCTTACTCTGTGTTCCGTTCCTCTCTATCGTACCCTCCCTCTACTCCTGTTTAAATTTAGTTTTTTCCCGCTGACAGACTGTTGTCAGCGGGCTTTGTTATGATGGAATAAATCAGAAGTGCTTGAGCGGCTGGAAGGACTTCCGTCCAAAGGCGGCGAAAAGAAAAAAGAAACTACGTTCGTATTCGGAGGTGGCGTATGCGCTTTTTACATACATCGGATTGGCATTTAGGCCGTCTGTTTCATGGCGTACATTTGACGGAGGACCAGGCTTATGTTTTGGAACAACTGGTGGTTTTAGCCAAAGAAGCCAAGGTAGACGCCGTGCTCGTAGCCGGGGATATTTATGACCGAGCGGTGCCGCCGGCGGAAGCGGTGGAACTTTTGAACGAGGTATTGCAGAAGTTGGTGTTGGAGTGCGCCTTGCCGACGGTATTGATCGCCGGCAATCACGACAGCCCGGAGCGGCTGGGTTTCGGGAGCGCTCTTTTGGCGCGTCAAGGTTTACATGTGGCAGGGCCGCTGCAGGCGCAGCAGCCTGCGCTTATTCTGGAAGACAGTGCAGGTCCGGTGCATATTCTGTCCTTGCCTTATGCTGAGCCGGCAGCGGTTCGCTACGCCTTGGGGGAGGAGGCGGCGGATCATGATGCGGCTCTGCGCTGTCAAATAGCGGCTGCCTTGGCAAAGGTGCCGCAGGGAGCCCGCAAGGTGGCGATAGCGCATGCTTTTGTGGCTGGCGGAGCGGCCAGCGAGTCGGAGCGCCCCTTGTCCGTGGGCGGCAGCGGCATGGTGGGGGCGGATGCTTTTTCGGCCTTTGACTATACGGCATTGGGCCATTTGCACGGCTGTCAGCAAAGCGGCAACAAGGTCCGCTATTCCGGTTCGCTGCTGAAATATTCTTTTCAAGAGGCGGCGCAGACTAAGGGCGTTCATCTGGTGGATTTAGCGGCGGATGGCGCAGTGACGGTGGAGACGGTGCGTCTGACGCCGCGGCGCGATGTGGTTTGCTGGCAGGGAAGCTTTCAAGAGCTGTTGGCGCGGCCTAAGTGCAGCGATTATTTAATGGTGACCCTAACAGACGATGCGCCGGTGCTTGACGCCAAGGGGCGGCTGCAGCAGCAGCATCCGGAAATTCTGCATTTAGAATACGCTCGCCTGCAAAAGCTGAAAGAGCAGCAAGGCGTGCAGGATCATCGCCGTTTGGGACCGGAAGAACTGTTTGCCTGCTTTTTTCGCGAAGTGGCCGGCCGGGAATGGAAGCGCGAAGAAGAGGCGCTTTTTGCCGCTTTAGTAGAAGAAGAATATCGGCGGCAGCGGGAGGTGGGCTTATGAGGCCGTTATGGCTGCGCATTCAGGCCTTTGGCGCTTATGCGGCGTCGCAGACGCTGGATTTTTCTTGTTTAGGAGATGTGCGTTTATTTTTAATTCACGGGCCGACCGGCGCTGGAAAAACGACCGTGTTGGACGCGATTTGCTTTGCTTTATACGGCAGCGCCAGCGGCGATTTGCGAGAGGTGCGCCATTTACGCAGCGACTATGCTTCGCCTCAAGAGGCTACCGAGGTGGAGCTTCGTTTTGCTGTGGGTGAGCGAATCCTGCGTGTACAGCGGCGTCCAGAACAGCAGCGGCCTAAATTGCGGGGCGAAGGCTTTCGCCAGATTCCGGCGGAAGCGATTTTGTATGAAGAAGGGCCGGACGGGGAGAAATTGCTGGCTTCTCGTTGGCAGGACGTCACGCGCCGTGTGGAGGAGATCTTGGGCTTTCAAGTGGCTCAGTTCCGGCAAGTGGTGTTGCTGCCCCAAGGGCAGTTTAGGCAACTGCTGGTGGCCGGCTCTAAAGAGCGAGAAGAAATCTTGCAAAACCTTTTCCGCACGGAGCTGTACGCGCGCTTGGAGCAAGGATTGAAAGACAAAGCGCAAAGCGGCGCGAAGCGCTTTCAGGCGCTGCGCGATGAAGAAGCATGGCTGTTGACAGAAGCGGGTACTGAGTCGAAAACGGACTTGCAGGAGCGCTGCGCGATCGCGCAACAGGCTGCAGCAGAAGCGCAGCTTCGCCTAAATGCCGGACAACAGGCGGCGGAAGAACGCCGTTTGGAACTGGCGGCGGCGCAGCAAGCGGCGGATCGTTTTGCGGAAAAAGAAGCGGCGGAGGAAGAGGCGCTGCAATTGCTGGCCGGCGTTGAAGAGGCGGCAAAGCTGGCGGCTCGAGTAGAAGCGGCGCAGCAAGCAGCCTCTTTGGAGGATCTCTGGCGGCAATGGCAGCAGTTAGCGCAAGAAGCGGCATCCCAAGAAAAAGAAAGCGGTCGTGCAGAGGCTAACGCCGCTGCGGCGACAGCGGCGAAGGAAGCCGCCCGGGATGCTTGGGAAAAACTGCAGCCCCAAGAAGCGGTTTTGCGGCAGCTTCAAGCTAGGCAGTTAGAGCTGGAGGGTCAGGCGAAAGAGTACGAACGCTGGCAAACGGCGCGGCAGCAGACGGCGGAGCTAAAAAAGGCTTGGGTCCAAGCGCAAGAACTGGCGGCGCGGCAAGAAGAGCTGCTGCAACAGCGGCAGCAAGAGTGGAAAGCGCTGGAAGCTAAGCAGCAAAGCTTAACTATGGCAGGTGAAAAAGCGCCGCAGCTGGAGAGGGAAGCGGCCAGGCTGCAAGGGAGGCTGTCTGTTTTGCAGCGCCTGACGGAGCTGCGCGTGAAACTGACAGAACAGGCGCGGCGTCAGCAAGAGCATTCGGTAACGCTGCAAAATGCTTGCGCCAGCGAGGAAAGCGCCAGGCGAACCTTAGGGGCGCTGCGGCAGCAATGGCAGAAACAGCAAGCCGCGCTGCTGGCCGCTGAATTAGAGGCGGGAGAACCTTGTCCGGTTTGCGGCGCCCTGGATCATCCCCAAAAAGCTTCTTTTGCAGGTATGCTGCAGCCGCAGGATGTGGAGCAGGCCGAAGCGGCGTGGCTGAAATGGCAGCAGGCCCATAGCAAGGCGTTGGCGCAGGCGGCGCAGCAGGAAGCGGCGCAAAAGCTGCTGGCAGAGCAGGAAAACCAGTGCTTGCAGGAGCTGGGGGAGAAGCAGGAATTGTCTCTTCTTGAAGCGAAGGCGGAGGCGCAACAGGCGGCGGAGCTGGCGCAACAAGCGCAGCAAGCCTTGGAAGAAGCAGCTCGGTGCGCTGAAAAACGCCAAGAAGAGCAGAAAAAGCTGCTTCAAGCCGAAAAAGAGCGCGAAACGGCGCTTTCTGTCAGAGATAAAGCCGGCAGCGCCTTAGAGGCGGCCAAGGCGGTGCTGCAGGAATGTTCCGCACGGGTACCGGAAGCGTTGCGCCAGGAAGGCGCGCTGGAAGCGGCGCGGCGCGCGTGCGCCCAACAGCTGGAGCAAGTGCAGACTTCTTTGGTCCAGGCGGAGAAGCTCCTCCGCGAAACGGCGCAGCATTTTGAAACCGCGCAGGCCTTGTCTAAACAGGCCCGAACGGCGGCAGCGGCAGCGGCGGCGAGACTGGAGGAAGGAAAAACTCTTTGGCTGCAGCGCTTGCAGCAGAGCGGTTTTGCGGGACAGGAAGCGTTTGAACAGGCGCGGGCCGCAGAAGAGCAGCGGCTTTTGTGGGGACAGCAGCTTGAAGCAAGGCGGCAAAAAGAGGCGGCGTCGCAGGAACGTGTGCGGCGGGCCCAGGAGGCGGTGGCTGGGCAGACGCCTCCGAATTTGGCGGTGTTTGCAGCCGCGCAGGAACAAGCGTCTGCTGCGGAGGCGGCCTTGAGGGAAACAAAGGTTCGCTTGGAAGAAGCCTGGAAACGAGACCAGGAGCGATTGGCGCGTTTGCAAAGCATCGCCAAAGAATTAGCGGCCGTGGAGGAAGCGCAAGGCGCGGTAGCGGCGTTAGCGGCGATGGCGGGAGGCGGAAACGCGTTGAACCTGACCTTTCAGCGTTATGTGCTGCGTACATTGCTGGATGATGTGGTGGAAGAAGCGAATGCGCGTCTTTCCTTAATGAGCCGGGGGCGTTACGCCCTGCAACGGTCCAGCGTGCTGGCGGACGCCCGCAAGGCTGGCGGCTTGGATTTAGAGGTGTTCGACAGCTACACTGGCGTGCCCAGGCCGGTGGGAACCTTGTCCGGCGGCGAAAGCTTTTTGGCATCCTTGGCGCTGGCCCTGGGGCTTTCCGATGTGGTGCAGGCCTATGCGGGAGGCATGCGTTTGGACACGATTTTAGTGGACGAGGGCTTTGGTACTCTCGACCCGGAAGCGTTGGAACTGGCTATGCGAGCGTTAGTGGATTTACAGAGCGGCGGCCGGCTGGTAGGGATTATTTCCCATGTGCCGGAGTTGAAGGAGCGGATTGGCGCGCGCCTGGAGGTCATTCCCGGCGAGCGGGGCAGCCGCGCGATTTTTCATTTACCCTAGGGCGTGAGGATTTAAAGGAGGAGCAGGCATGAAGCTAAGAGTGGTTATGGGGCGCGCCGGAAGCGGCAAGACCCATTTGTGCTTGGAGGAGATACGCCGCAAGCTGCTGGCTCAGCCGGAGGGAGCGCCGTTAGTGCTGCTGCTGCCGGAGCATGCCACGTATCAGGTGGAGAGGGAACTGGCGGCGACGCCGGGTTTGCAAGGCTTTATCCGAGCTCATGTGCTGGGCTTTCGGCGTTTGTCCTACCGGGTATTGCAGGAAACCGGCGGCGCGGCGCGGCCTCAATTGGACGAATTAGGAAAAACGCTGCTGGTGACGCGCCTTTTGCGGCAGCTAGAGCCGCAGCTGCGTTCTTTTGGGCGGGCGGCGCGGCAGCGGGGCTTTGCCATGCAGGCCATGGGGCTTTTGGAAGAATGTAAAACCTATCGCTTGCCTCCGGAAGCCTTGCAGGCAGCGGCGCAGACGGAGCAGCAGCAAGGGCGGACGTTGCTGGCGGACAAGCTGCATGACTTGGCGCTTCTTTACACAGCGTTTTCGCAGTCTTTGCAGGAATGCTATCATGATGCGCAAGACCGTATGACGCTGTTGGCCGAACGGGCCCAAGAGGCGGCGTTGTTGCGCGGCTGCGAGGTTTGGGCGGATGGCTTTGCCTGGTTCAACCCTCAGGAGCTGGCGGTTTTAGGGGCGCTCTTGCCTCTTGCCAAAGAGGTGACGGTAACGCTGTGTCTTGACGGGGCGGAACTTGCGCGCTATGAAGCGGAAACCTCCTTGTTTCATCGGCAATGGCGGACGAGGGAAGACTTGCGGCGCTTGGCGGCGCAACTGGGGGCTCAGTATGAAGAAGTCAATCTGGAGAAACGATGGCGCTTTGACAGTGCGGCATTGCAGCTCTTGGAAGAGCGGTTTTTCCGTTTTCCTGTACGCCCCTTGCCGGAAGCGCCGCAGGGCGTAGTCCTTGCGGAAGCGGCGAACGGGCGCGCCGAGGCGGCGGGCATTGCTAGAGACATGCTTCGTTTGGCGCGCGAAGAGGGCTGGCGTTGGCGCGATATAGCCGTGCTGGTGCGCGACGACGATTACCGGGACTGGCTGGAGGCGGCGTTGACGGATCATGGCATTCCTTATTTTAGCGACCAGCCCCGGCAGGCGCAGCATCATCCCTTGGCGGAGCTTATTCGTTCCGCCCTGGAAGTCGTTATGGGGAATTGGGGCTATGAGTCTGTTTTTCGTTGTCTGAAAACAGATTTTTTTCCGTTAGAGCGAGCTGCGGTGGATAAACTGGAAAACTATGTTTTGTGCTTTGGCCTGCGCGGACGCCGCTGGACGCAGGAGGAGCCGTGGCGTTATTGGCGGCGTCTGGCTTTGGCGGAGGAAGACGAAGGCTTGGATGAGGCAAGCCAAGAAGAATTGGCTTGCCTCGATAACTGGCGGCGTCAAGCGGCGCAACCGCTGGCGGAGCTGGAACTGGCCCTGGGCCGGGCTTCTACCGTGCGAGCCCAAGCAACGGCTTTATTCCAGTTTTTGGAGCGCTTGGAAGCGCCTCTGCGCCTCGAAGAGTGGGCGCAGCGAGCCGAAGAGCTGCAAGAATTGGATGAAGCGCTGGAACACAGACAGTTTTGGGGGCAGACGGTGGCTCTTTTAGAGCAGCTGGTGGAGGTTCTGGGGGAGGAGTCTCTGCCGCCGGAGGAATTTGCCGCTCTTTTGCAAGAAGGGCTGGACGCTATGACTCTCAGCCTAGTGCCTCCCGGGTTGGATCATGTAGTGCTGGCGACGCTGGGCAATACCAGTCTGGCCAATGTGAAGGCCGTGTATCTTCCCGGCGTCAACGAAGGGACGCTGCCCCGGCGTGCTCGGGACGAGGGACTTTTGAGCGACAGCGAGCGGCGCGCTTTACGCGGCGCAGGGCTGGAGCTGGCGCCGGGAGCGCAGGCGGACATGCTTGGGGAGAGATTCTTAGTATATACGGCGCTAAGTCGCTCCTGCCGCTATCTATGGCTCAGTTACGCCTTGGCTGACGCAGAGGGAAAAAGTCAGGCGCCTTCGTTGATTGTGCGCCGCCTGCGCGAATTGTGGCCGCAGCTTTCGCTGCAAAATTTGCCGCTGGATATTCCAGTAGGCGAGGAGGCTTCTTATGCAGTGCAGCCGGAGCAAGCTTTGGCGGCGTTGCCTGGCGTGCTGCGGCGCTATCGTGAAACCGGCGAATTAGCGCCGGCTTGGCGGGAAGTGTATAATTGGGGGCTTCGCTGCCGGCCGGAGGAGCTGCGGCGCTACTTGGCAGGCTTGTTTCATGATAACCGCGAACGGCTGCTGCCGCCGGAACTGGCGCAGCGTTTGTCTTTGCGCGGTCAGCGCCTCAGCGGCAGCGTGACGCGTTTTGAAGCCTTTCAAGCCTGTCCGTTTCGGCATTTTGCCCGTTATGGCTTAGGCTTGCGGCAGCGTTCCGTTTTTCGCCTGGCGGCGCCGGATTTAGGGCAATTTTTGCATGCATCCTTGAAAGAGTATGGTGAACGCATAGCGGCTAAAGGGCAAAGCTGGGCGGACCCGGGAGAAGAGGAACGGGTGGCTTTGTGCGAAGAAGTGGTGAATGCTTTAGCGCCGCGGCTGCAAAACGAGATTTTGCTCAGCTCCGGTCAGCACAGGCACCTTTTGCGTCGTTTGGGACGCACTGTGCGCCGGGCGGCGAAACAATTGAGCGACTTTGCGGCGGCCGGCAGTTTTAAGACTTGTTGGCTGGAGCAGTGTTTTGGTCATGGCGAGCAGGCGCTGCCGCCGCTGACGTTTCGTTTGCCCGGAGGGCAGCGTTTGGATATTTCCGGGCAGATTGACAGGGTGGACAGCGCCGAGCAGGAGGGCCTTCGCTATTTGCTTGTGATTGACTATAAGTCCGGCAAGGCGGGATTGAATCTCGATCAAATTTACTATGGCCTGCGCCTGCAGCTGCTGACCTACTTACTGGTGGCTCTCGAAGCCGGTCGCAGCCTGTTTGGCCAGGAATGCCTGCCTGCAGGGATGCTGTATTATTTCTTGCAAGATCCGGCCGTGAGCGGCGAAGGGCCGAAAAGCGAGGCGGAAATTGAAGCGGAAGTGGCTAAAAAATTGAAACTGCCCGGCTGGACGCTGCAGGAACCCCAGGTATCTCGTCTGCTGGATGCGTCCATTGAGGGAAGCTGGTCTAAGTTTTTATCGATATCGTTAAAGAAAGACGGCGACTATCATCCGACTTGTTTGCGTCAAGTACGCTCGGCGGAGCAGTTCGGGGCGTTATTGCTGCACGCGCGTACGGTATTGCAGGAAACCGGTGCGGCAATTTTAGAAGGACAGGTAACGCCGGCGCCGTACGAATTGGAAGGGCAGAGTCCGTGCCTATGGTGTGAGTATCGAAGCGTCTGCCAATTTGACAGAGCCATAGAAGGCCAAGCTTGTCGGTTGCTGAAAAAAATGAATGAAGATGAAGTATGGCTGCGTTTGCTGCCGACAGAAAGGGAGAATCGAGCATGAGCTGGTCAGAGAGGCAGCGCCGGGCGATTGAAGCGAGGCGTAAAAATTTACTGGTTTCGGCCGCGGCTGGCTCCGGCAAGACCGCGGTGCTGGTGGAACGGGTCATTCAGCGCATGTTGGACGTTGCAGACCCTTTAGATATTGACAGATTGCTTGTCGTTACTTTTACCAATGCGGCGGCCTTGGAAATGAGAGAACGGATTGCCGCGGCGCTGGGGAAAGAGCTGAGCCGTCAGGATTTGCCGCCAGACAGGCTGGAACGCTTGGAACGGCAGCTGGCGTTATTAGGTTCGGCTTCTATTTCTACCATTCATTCTTTTTGTCAGTCTGTGGTGCGGCAGCATTTTCACCAATTGAATCTGGATCCCCGTTTTCGCGTGGCTTCGCAGGCGGAGGCGGATTTACTGCGCCGCGATGTTCTGGAAGAGGTGCTGGAAAAACGCTATGCTGCGGATGATCCGGCGATGTTCCTGTTAGCGGACTGCTATGGCGGCGAGCGCGATGATGCGGAATTGGGCGTTATGATTGTAGAGCTTTATGAGTTCTCCCGCTCGCTTCCAGAGCCAGAGCTGTGGCTGAAAAGTTGTTTGGATGTATTTGCGCCGCCGGAGCAGGCTTCCTTTGATGAACTGCCGCAGGCCAAACTGTTGCTGCGCCAGGCGCAGCTGCGTCTAGGGTCGTTGGCTGTTGCGGCGGCGGAACTGCTGGAACTAGCGGAATTGGCCGGTGAAAAAGAAGTGCAGCTGGCGCAGGAATATGCAGCAGTCATTGACGAGCTGCAGGCGGCCTCCACTTGGAGCGAGCTGGAGCGCGCCTGCAGGCAAGGAGAAAAAACCGCCTATACCCGTCTGGGCGGCGGCAAGAAAGATCCCGCCGGGCAAGAGGCGAGGGACGCTTTTAAGCATGGACGGGATCAATTAAAAAAACAGCTGGAAAAAGTATATGTCTTAGTCGATCGGCCCGGGGAGGAACTTTTAGAGGACTTGCGTCACTGCCAGCCGCTGATGGCGGCGCTGGTGGCGGTGACTTTAGAGTTTGCCTCCGCCTTTCGCGAAGCCAAGGCCAGCCGCAACTTGCTGGACTTTGGCGATTTGGAACACTTTTGCTTGGCGGTCTTGCACGACGGTGAAGGTTCTTCTGCAGCGGCGCTAGATTTGCAAGAGCGCTTTCAGGAAGTAATGGTCGATGAATATCAGGATACGAATGGTGTGCAGGAGGCTATTTTGCAATGTCTGTGTCCAGCGGCCAGCGGCCGGCTGTTTTTAGTAGGCGACGTGAAGCAAAGCATATACCGTTTTCGTCTGGCGGAGCCGGAACTGTTTCGCGAAAAATATGAAAGCTATCCTGTGTTGGGCGAGGGCTATGAACGGATTGATCTGGCGCAGAATTTTCGCAGCCGCGCCAATGTACTGGCAGGGGTCAATTATCTTTTTCGACAGTTGATGGAGCCGCAGGTGGCGGAGCTGGCGTATGGGGAAGCTGAATTCCTGCGGCCGGGGCTGCCGTATCCGCCTTGCGAGGGAAAAAGTCTGGAAGGACCTAATGAGCTTTGGCTGCTGGAGGAGACGGGCAAAGAGGCAGCGGAAAGCGAAGATGACGGCGCAGTTGAAGAACTGCCGGAAGGCTTTGCTGCCGAAGCGGCGCTCATTGCACGACGGCTGCAAAAGCTGCAAGAAGAGCAAGTGCAGGTATATGACAAGGGCCTGGGCGGCTATCGGCCGTTGGCTTGGCGGGATGTGGTGGTGCTGCTGCGCTCGGTGCGGGCCAAAGGACCGGTGCTGCTGGAGGCTTTGCGCGAAGCCGGCATTCCTGCGTACGCCGATGTGGACGAGGGATATTTTCGAGAAATCGAAGTAGAAGTGCTTTTAGCCGCCTTAGCGGCGGTGGACAATCCAAGGCAAGATATTCCACTGGCCGCATTTTTACGTTCGCCCTTGGTGGGCTGTAAAGCGGCAGAGTTGGCCGAAATTCGCCTTGCCGGCGCCGAACGAAGCGATTTGTGGGATGCGGTGACGGTTTTAGCGGATATGGAAACGGAAGCAGGCCGCAAAGCGGCACATGCAGTGGAACTTTTAGAAGGCTGGCGTCGTTTGGCGCGGCGGCGGGGCGTGCCGGAGCTGCTTCTGCGCATATACCGCGATACGGGGTATTACGAATATGTAGGCGGCCTGCCTGGCGGCGCGCTGCGGCAAGCCAATCTGCGCGCTCTTTATGATCGGGCCCGGCAGTTTGAGAGCACCCATTACCGAGGCCTTTTCCGCTTTTTGCGCTTTGTGGAGGATATGCGCGAAGGCGGCGCTGATATGGCGGTGGCTCGAATTTTGGGGGAGCAGGAAAACGTTGTACGGGTTATGACCATTCACAAAAGTAAAGGCCTGGAGTTTCCAGTCGTGGTCGTGGCCGATGCGGGCAAACAGTTTAACCTGCAGGATTTGAAGAAACCGGTTCTTTTTCACAAGACCCAGGGCTTGGGGCCGCAGGTTATTGATGTAAATACGCGCTACCGCTATCCTGGCGCGGCTCGCAAGGCCGTAGCTCATTGCTTGGAACTGGAGACAAAGGCCGAAGAACTGCGGGTTTTATATGTAGCTCTTACGCGAGCGCGGGAAAAATTGATTTTAACGGGACGTCTCAAGCATGCAGACAAGGCGGCCGCCAATTGGTGCCGTCAAAGCTGCCGCAGCGAAGAATTGCTGCCCCCCGGTTTGATCGCCGAAGCCAAAGGGTATTTGGATTGGCTGGGGCCGGCATTGGTCCGCCACCAGGCAGCGGGCGATTTGCGTCGTTTAGGCGGCGCGCCACAAGAGGAATGCTTGCTGCCGGATGAAAGCAGCTGGGAGATTCATATTTGTCCGCCTGCGGCGGCGGAGTCTGCTGGCGCTGCTGTCTTGCCTGACGATTGGTCTTGTTTAGAAGAAGGCCAGCTTTTGCCTGGAGGCGAAGCGGCTCAAACCGCGGCCTGCCTGGAGTGGCAATATCCTTGGCAGGACGCGGTCGGCAAGGCGGCTAAGCTTTCGGTAACGGAAATTAAGCGGCGTTTTGCCGACGTAGACGAAAGCGCTCGCGCCTGGCCGGCGCGGTCAGGCGCTGTATATGACCGGCCTCTTTTTCTGCAGGCGCAGCAAGGGCCGAAGGGCGGCGAATACGGCGTCTGGATGCACACGGTGATGCAGCATCTGCCGCTAGAGGGCAGGCTGAACGAAGAACAGGTGCAGTCTGTGTTGGAAGAACTAGTTGTCAAGGAAGTGCTGCTGCCGGAGCAGGCGGCAGCCTTGGAAGCATCGAAAATTGCCGCTTTTTTAGAGTCCGCTCTGGGAAGCCGTTTGCTGGCGTCCTCGCAAGTTCGGCGGGAGGTTCCTTTTAGCGTCCTGCTGCCGGCGGAGGAATTTTACCCCGAAGTGGCGGGGCAGGAAGAAACGGTCTTTGTGCAAGGCGTGGCGGATCTGCTGTTTAAAGAAGGCGATGCTTGGATTCTGGTGGACTATAAAAGTGATCGAGGTTTGTCGCCGGAAGAATTGGCAAGCCGTTACCGTTTGCAGCTGGAGCTCTACGCCCGCGCGTTAGGCGGCATTCTGCGGCAGCCTGTCAAAGAATGCTGGCTGTACTCCTTTGCCCTGGGCGAAACCATTCTTTTAGAAGAAGCAGCGAGGGGAAATTGAACAGGAGAATCGGAGAACCGGAGGGTACGCAGGAGGATACGAAATTTAACAGGAGTAGAGTGAGTAGAGGGAGGGTACGCAGGCGGCGGTTATTATATTTGAGAATTTTATTAAAGCAAGACAGTCAGGCGTAGAAATCTGATATAGCAAAAATAGAGTCCGTGAAAGATTGCTTTCATGGACTCTATTTTAATAAAAGTCATTAAATTATAAAATCCGTAACCCTCAGTCATACCCTCCGGTTACTCCCTATACTCTTGTTTAAAAACGTGTCTTCACGCTCTTCACATTCCTCTTGTCAGCACGTCGAGGAGCACGCCGGCGAAGAAGAGCAGGCTTAAAAGGCTGTTGCAGTGGAAAAATGCTACCTGACTGCGAGAGAGATCCGCCGGGCTAACTAAATGGTGCTGCCACCAAAGCGGAAAAGCGGCGACGCCAAGGGCCGCCCAGTACCAGGGGCCCAGCGCTAAAAGCCAGCCGGTAATTACGAAAAAACCGGCTGCAAAGACATGGAAAAAGGCGGCCAGGCGCAGTGAGTGAGCGAGGCCAAAGCGAGCCGGAATCGAGTACAGTCCGGCTTGGCGGTCAAATTCCATATCGCTGCAGGCATAAATGATGTCAAAGCCGGCTACCCAGAAGAGGACGCCGCCCCACAAAGAGAGGGCTGGCAAGCTGAGCGTATCGGCAATAGCCGCCCAGGCGCAAAGAGGCGCTAGGCCCAAAGTAGCGCCGAGAAAGAGATGACATAGCCAGGTGAATCGCTTGGTATAGGAGTAGAAGGTCAGGCAAAAGACGACTGGCAGCAGCAGTTTTACAGCCAGCGAGCTGAGCTGAAAAGCCGCCAGGGCCAAGAGGAGCAAAGAAAGCAGCGTGTAGAGAGACACGGCTAAAAGGCTTAATTGATTTTGGGGCAGAGCGCGGTTGGCGGTGCGGGGGTTGGCAGCGTCAAAATGTCGATCCGCCAGACGGTTAAAGGACATAGCGGCGGTACGGGCGCCGGCCATGGCGACAGTGATCCAGAAAAGATCGTGCAGAGAGGGCACGCGCTGCGCCGTTAGCAGCGCACCCGCATAGGCGAAAGGCAGAGCGAATAAAGTATGCTTGAACTTGATCATTTCCAGAAAAATGCGCAATGTCTGCATGTTAAGCCTCGCTTTTAACAGCAGTGCCGATGGCGACCATGCCGTTTGTTAGACTTTTCCAAGAGGTGGTTGCGGCGCCCAGCTGCGCTAGAATTTGAGAGATTGCTTCGCGCGAGGGAAGCGTATGCAGCGATTCCGGCAGCCAGCGCTGAAAAGTGATCGGAAGGCCCAGGTACAAGCTGCCTGCTAAGGGCAGTATATGTTCAAAATAAAAGTGGAACAAGGGCGTCAGAGCGGTGTCGGCGGGCTGAGAAAGCTCAAGCAATAGCAGCTTGCCGCCGGGACGAAGTACGCGCAGCATTTCTTGCAGCACCTGTTCCGTGCCCGCGACGCTGTACAAGCCGAAGGCGATAGAAACGCCGTCAAAGGAGGCGTCGGCAAAGGGCAAGTGCAGCGCATTGCCATGAACCCAGGAAACTTGGCGGCATTGAGGATGGTAGCGAAGATTTGCTTCGGCTTCGCGCAGCATGTTAGCGGAAAAATCCAGTCCTGTAATGCGGCTTTCCTCGCCGCCATGGCGCAGCAATTCTTGCGTTAGGCGGCCGGTGCCGCAGCAAACATCCAGAAGCTTGGCCTGGGGCGGGAAATTTGCCTGCTCTACGGCTTTGCGCCGCCAATATTGATCATGGAAAAAGCTGATCATGCGGTTGAGGCAGTTGTAGCGGGGAGCGATGGTTTGAAAGATCGCATGCATTTTTTCTTCTTTGCGATAAAAATGGAAGCATTGCATAGCAAACTCCTCCTGTTCTAATAATGTCCGAAAAAATCCGACATATATTGAGATTGACTGCTGGAACGTAATGACAAATGAAAAGCTATCTTTTATAATATAGGGAAATAACTTTTGTAAGAAAATTTGTTGTTAACGTTGCATTTCACAGAGTGAATGAGGCGTTTTTGAAAACGGAGTTTTTCTATTAGTTTCAGCATACACGAAACAGGCTTTTTTTTGCAAGCGGCAATACCTGTTGGAAAGGAGCCGGGCCATGAGCATGCAAGGCTGGCTGTCCGGTTCGCAAAGCGAGGCGTGGTTGGCGCAGTTAGAGCGTATCGAATGGAAAGAAAATGAAATATTGCTGCTTCTGGCAGCTTCCGCTTCGCAGGCGGCGCTGCCTGCGGTATGGCAGTGGGCTCGAGACAAAGGCGTAGTTGTAGCCGGATCTTTGTTTCCTGCGCTCATTCGAGGCGAGCAGGTTGAAAAGGAAGGAGCCTGTTGGCTGCGGTTGACTTTGGCTGCGCCTTTATTGCCGCTATATCCTAAACAAGAGGAGCCTCCTTGGCGGCATGACGTGCAGAATACGACTGCGTTTTTGCTGTTCAACTGCCAGCGCGGTGAAACAGAACAGTTGTTGGACGGCTTGTATGATTACTTGGGCCATTCGATTCGCTGCATTGGCGCTGTGGGCGAAAGTGACTTGAAGAAAACAGGTACGGCTTTGTTTACGCAGGATGGTTGGTGTGAGGCTGCGGGGCTGGCTGTGTTTGCCGCCTGCGGGCTGCATACTTCGCGCGGCTATGGTTTCAGCAGTCTGCCGGACGTACTGATCGTGACTAAGGCGGAGAAAAACCGTATTTTAGAGCTCAATTGGCAGAGCGCACGGACCGCTTATCAGGGGGTGCTGGCGGCGCATGGCTTGGTTTTAGATGACGTTGGCCGCTACCCACTAGGAATTGTACGGGAAGAAAGTGTGGACTTGGTGCGTAGTGTTATCGAAATAGCAGCAGACGGCAGTCTGCTATGCGCTGGCGAAGTGCCGGAAAACGCCGTCCTCAGCGTGCTTATCGCTGAAGGAGAGGCTATGGCGGCCTCGGTGGCTGCGGCCGCTGAGGAGGTAGAAGTTACGGCTGCGCGGGGCGCCTTGATTGTGAACTGTTATGCCAGAGAACAATTGGAAGGGTCCTTCTTCACTAAAGAATTGTCAGTCCTCCGGCAAACCTTGCAGCGACGCAATCCGAACTTGGGCGAACCTTATGGCGTACTGAGCTATGGAGAAATTGTCTTGCCGTCAGAGGGAATCTTGGAATTGTGCAATAAAACCGTTGTTATTGGAGTGATGGTATGAAGCCGGTACAGGGGCTCCAGATGGTACGGGAATTGGCGGTTTTGTATGAATTGTCGTTGGCGGTGGGGCGAACGTTGGAGCTGGAAGAGAATTGCGCCGCCTTTTTGCAAGTCCTCTTGCGGCGCAAAACCTTTCGTTATGGTGCAGTCTGGCTGAACGACGAGGCGCAGGAACGGGCGCGCTTGATCTATGGGTATCCGAGTTATTATGTGGAAAATGTGCTGGGCGCCTTGCCTGCTGTGGCTAAAGCCTGCTTAGATAATGACGCCGGAGCGGTGGTAACGGCGCAGATGTCTGAATTTGAAGAATTGGTGCAGGAGCGGCAGATCGAAGGTGGTTGCTATTTTTTATATCCCTTGGGAAAAATGGGAGTGCTCAAGCTCTATAGCGCCCAAGAAGAGCTGGCGGAGAATGAAGTCTTGCAGCGTATGTTGGCACAGGTGATGCAAAAGTTTGCAGTGTCCGTGGAAGCCTGTTTGCTTTTTGAGCGGCTCCGGGAGGAAGCGGAGGAACGCCGGCAAGCGGAAGAGGAAGTGCGTTCTTTAAACAATCAACTGGAGTTGCGCGTGACCAAGAGAACGGAGCAGCTATTGGACTCCAATGCAAAACTGCGTCAAGAAATCATTGAACGCAAGCGAGTGGAAGAACAACTGCGCATTTATAGTGAAAAAGATGCCTTGACAGGCTTGGCCAATCGTTCCCGCTTTGAGCGCTTGCGCCAGGAATTGGCGGAAATGAACCAGGGAACCTTAGGGGTTTTGGCCATTGATGTCAATGATTTGAAGCTGGCTAACGACCTGGAAGGCCATGAAGCAGGAGATGAATTGCTGCGCCGTGTCAGCGGCGTATTACAGGCGGCCTTTGGGGATGCGGAGCTGTTGGCGCGCATTGGCGGTGATGAATTTGTGGCTTTGTATTGTGATGAGCCGGAAGAGTTGATGAAGCAGAAAGCGGAATTTCTTGACTGGGAGGCTAAGGCGGCGCGTGTTTCTTTGTCTGTGGGCTGGGCCTGGGGTGATTTGTCTCAGATGGCCAGTCAGAACCTTTTGCAGGCTGCGGATAGCGCCATGTATGCGGAAAAATATAAGTTTACTTCTCAGTACGACCAGGGAGGACTGGCTAGGCTGCGGCGCATGCTGGAGGTTGGCAGCCGTTGGACTGGGCCCCATGTGCAGCGGCTGGAAGGAATTTTGGTTCGTTTTGGCCGTTATTTGCAGTTGCCGGACAGCGAGGAATCACTGCGCTTATTGGCGATGTTTCATGATGTAGGGACGCTGCTGCTGCCGGAGGTGCTGGTAAACAAGGACGCTGTATATACGCCGGCAGAGCGGACTTTGATGGAGAGCCATGCGGAAAAAGGGGCTCAGCTGGCGCAGATGATGCCGGAACTGGCTCCTTTGGCAAAACTCATCCTGCATCACCATGAACGTTGGGACGGCGCTGGGTATCCGGGCAAGCTGCAAGGGGAAGAAATTCCCTATCTCAGCAGAGTGCTGGCTGTGGCTGACGCCTATGAATCGATGACAGGGACGCGCGTGCATCGAGCGCCGCTAAGCAGAATAGAGGCGTTGGCGGAGTTGGAGCGCTGTGCCGGCAGCCAATTTGATTCGGATGTGGTGAAGGCGTTTCAAGAGATGTTGTCTTTTGATGAAGGATAATGTAGCCTGCTTGTCATTCTTTGTATTTTGTATTACACTCTAAACAAGTGAAAATTCGCAAAAATCATTCGATAAGCAGGGGGAAAAAAGATGGCAATAAAGAATTTTGAGACGCATCATTTGGTGACCGGGGCCGATACCAATCATCACGGGACTTTGTTCGCCGGTCGCGGCGCTGCCTGGTTTGTGGAAGCCGGCTTTGTGGCTGCCGCCAGCCTGACCTGTACAGCAGAGACCGTATGCGCTACGGTGCATGGCATGGTTTTCAACCGGCCCGTAAAAAAAGGCAGTATTCTGCGTTTTGACAGCCGCGTTGTTTATACAGGGCGTTCCAGTCTGGTCGTATATGTAGATGTGGTGACCGCCGACAAGGAAGAGTTTGTAGTTGACGGCTTTTTGACCTTTATTCATGTGGATGAGACCGGTCATTCGGCGCCGCACGGCATTGTGGTGGAGCCGGAGACGGAGGAAGAAAAGGAGCTCTATGAACGGGCCAGTAAACTCAGAAGACCGCAAAATCGCAGCGATCATTAAGCAACAGCTTCGTCAGTTGCGTAGGCAAGGGCGCCTCTTAGGACGCGCTCTGGCCTATCGTAACTTTCGTCTGTTCTTTTGCGGTCAAGGGCTGTCTTTATTAGGTACATGGGTACAAAGCATTGCTATGAGCTGGTTGGTATATCGCTTGACGGGGTCTGGCTTGCTGCTGGGCTTGGTAAGTTTTGCCGGGCAGATTCCTAGTTTGCTTTTTTCGCCATTTATCGGCGTCTGGGTGGATCGCTTGCCGCGAAGGCAGGTGCTTGTTGCCACCCAGGCGCTTTCTTTGTTGCAGGCGACAATCTTAGCCTTGCTGGTCTGGACGGGCAGCGAAGAAATCTGGCATTTGCTGGCGCTGAGTCTATTCTTGGGCTGCATTAATGCGGCAGATATGCCGGCGCGCCAGGCTTTGGTTGTGGAGCTGGTGGAGGCGCGTGAAGATCGGGGCAACGCCATCGCCTTAAATTCCGTCATGTTCAACGCAACTCGGTTAGTAGGGCCAGCGTTGGGGGGGCTTTTGATTCCCTTGGTTGGCGAAGCGATGTGCTTCGCTCTTAATGCGGTAAGTTACCTTTTTTCGTTGCTTTCCTTGGTTTTGCTGCGTCTTGCTGCATTAGAAAAAGAAACGGAGAAAAAAAGCTGGCGACGGGGCTTTCGGGACGGTTGGAATTATACCTTCGGGCATCCTCCCATTCGGCAATTGCTGCAATTGTTGGCGCTGATGAGTCTTTCCGCCATGCCTTATACGGTACTGCTGCCAGTGCTGGCAGTGCGTTATTTTGGCGGCGGCGCGCCGCTGTTGGGAACGTTGATGGCGATGGCTGGCGCCGGTTCTTTATGCGGAGCGCTGATTCTAGCCTTTCGGCGCAGTATTGTCGGTTTGGAGCGCTGGGTTGGCGCGGCGGCGCTTTTGGCGGCCTTGAGTCTGCTGGGGCTGTCTGCAGGCGTATCGGTAGAGGCGGCAGGTGTCTTGCTGTTTGCGTTAGGAGTAGGGCTGCTTTTTTTGATTGTCGGCGTCAATACCTTGCTGCAGCACATGGTTCCCGACCATTTGAGAGGGCGGGTTATGAGTTTTTACAATATGTCTTTTCTCGGCTTGGTTCCCGTGGGCTGCATTGCAGCAGGGCAGGGGGCGGATTGGTTTGGCGTCTTGACTATGCTGCAATATTGCGGCTGGGCTTGTTTGGCCGCGGCTATTCTTTTTTTGTGGCAGCTGCCGTCGTTTCAGGGCAAGGCTTGCCAAATTTATCAAGACTCCGGTCATTTAGGGCCGGATGAAAAATGTTAAGGTAGGCAAACTGTAATCAGGCTGTCACGAAGCTGTCACAGTCCTTGTTTATACTAGATATAATCACAAAAGAAAGGGTGTATGAAAATGAATTTGGAAAGACTGCGGCCGGCTGTGACTGTATTGGCATTAAGTCTTTTTTTGATTTCCTTAGTGACAGGCTTGGTTTTGTGGCTGGTTCCTGGCCGCGGGGCTTTTTTGGGTCTGTCCAAGGGGATTTATAAGGACGTCCATATTTACCTGAGTCTGGGAGTGACTGTTATCCTGTTGATCCATGGGTGGCTCAACCGGAAGGCTTTGAGTCGCTATTTCGGCCTGAGTCGGGCTGCTTGTTGGCAAGCGGGCGCTGTAACGGTGGTGCTGCTGGCTGCTGTAGTTGGCATGAAATCAATGTAAAAAGCCGCGCAAGCGGCTTTTTTATATACTAACTCGCTGTGCTCAAACAGGCGAAACTATCATCCGCCTTCGCCAGCATTTTCGTCCTGCGGACCGTCTTGCTCCAATAAAAGTCTCAAATACAATCATTGCCGCCGTAGCCTCAGTCGAACCCTCTCGCGACTCCCGCGACTCTTGTTCAATCTCCGTACTTCCTCTGGCCGTTCTCTGTTTTCCTCTGTTACTCTGAGTTACGTCTTTTCCAAAGACCGCGCAAGCGGTTTTTTGTTTTGCAGGAAAGAATGAATTTTTGCAGAATATATCTTTAAGAATCATTTTTCTTAAAAAATCTCTACAAAGGCGGTGCAGAGAATGAATTTACCGGAACAGTATCAACAGTTTCATGCTGAGATCCGCAGCACCATCCCGGAGAGTCGTATTTTTACGGATCCGGTGCGGACCCTGGCTTATGGCACAGATGCCAGCTTTTATCGATTGATTCCTAAAATTGTCGTAAAAGTGAGGACGGTGCCGGAAGTCACGGCTGTCATTCATGCAGCTCATTTGCACAAAGTGCCTCTTACCTTTCGGGCGGCAGGAACCAGTCTGTCCGGGCAGGCGGTGACCGATTCAGTTCTGGTTATGCTTACCGGCGCCTGGGGGCGTTATGAAGTACTGGAGGACGGGGATAAAATCGTGCTGGAACCGGGGATTATTGGCGCGGAGGCCAATTTGTACCTCAAACCGTATGCGCGTAAAATCGGCCCGGACCCGGCCTCGATTAATGCGGCCATGATCGGCGGCATTGCCGCCAACAACGCCAGCGGTATGTGCTGCGGCACTAGCGACAACAGCTACAAAACCGTAGCTTCCATGAAAATTATTTTTCCAGACGGCACGCTTCTTGATACTGGTGACGAAGCGTCTAAAATCGCTTTTCGTCAAAGCCATAAAGAGCTGCTGGCGGAAATTGAGCTGCTGCGGGATGAGATTGCCGCGCAGCCGGAGCTGGTGGAGCGCATCCGGCATAAGTTCAAAATCAAGAACACTACCGGGTACAGCCTCAATGCGTTTGTAGACTATCAGGACGTTTTCGACATTTTGAATCACCTCTTTATCGGTTCTGAAGGCACCTTAGGCTTTATTGCGGAAATCACTTACCGTACGGTGGTGGAGCAGGAGCACAAAGCTTCGGCGATGATTTTCTTCCCCGATATCGGCACTGCTTGTCAAGGCGTTATGCGTTTGTACCGGCCGTTGGTATCGGCAACGGAGATGGTGGACCGCATCGGCCTGCGCTCGGTGGAAGACGAGCCGGGCATGCCGGCATACCTCAAGGAATTTGGGGAAGAGGTAACCGCTATTTTGGTGGAAGTGCGGGCGAACGACCATGAAGAGCTGCATCGCTGTATTGACGGCGTCAAAGAACGTTTAGAGGGCATACCAACCGTGATGCCTATTGAGTTTACCACGGTGAAAGCGGAGTATGAGCGCTACTGGGACATTCGTAAAAATGTGTTCCCCGCTGTGGGCAATGTGCGACCAGCCGGCACGACGGTGTTGATTGAAGACGTCGCCTTCCCTCTGGAACATTTGGCGGAAGCGACGCTCGATTTGCGCCGCGCCATGGATAAGCATGGTTATCACGAGGGTATTATTTACGGACATGCGTTGGACGGCAATCTGCACTTTGTTTTTTCTCAGGATTTTTCTAATGAAACGGAAATCAAGCGTTATGCGGATTTGATGGACGATGTAGCGGAATTGGTGGTGCATCGCTATAACGGTTCGTTGAAGGCGGAGCATGGCACGGGCCGGAATATGGCGCCTTATGTGGAAATGGAATGGGGCCGTCAGGCATACCAATTTATGCGGCGCATTAAAAAGCTCTTTGATCCCGAAGGGCTGATCAATCCAGATGTAATCATCACTGACAAAGCCAACTTGCATTTGGAAAACATCAAGCCCGCCGTAGTGGCGCATCCTCTCATTGATAAGTGCATTGAGTGCGGCTATTGCGAAAGTAATTGTCCGTCCCGGAATCTTACGGTTACGCCGCGTCAGCGTATTGTGCTGCAGCGGGAAATCGCGCGCCTGCAAAAAAGCGGACAAGATCCGGAACGCTTGGCGGAACTGCTGAAGGGTTATGAGTATTTTGGCGATAAGACCTGTGCTACGGACGGTTTGTGTCAGCTGCCTTGTCCGGTGAAGATCAATACCGGCGATCATACCAAGCATTGGCGGGCGCAGCATATGAGCCAGGACGCCCGGCGCATCGCCGAGTTTGTGGCAGGGCATTTTGCCGGGATTACCTCGACCGCTCGCATTGCGTTGGGGCTGGCTAATTTTGCACATTCTCTGCTGGGAACCAATGCTATGAACAGCCTTTCCAAAATGGCGCATACCATCTCCGGCGGCGCATCGCCGCAATGGACGCCTTGGATGCCCAAAGGCGCGGTTCTAGCTAAGCCGAAGCTGAAGCCGAAAAAGGCGCAGCATCAGGTTGTCTACTTCCCCAGCTGTCTGGGGCGCAGCATGGGACCGGCCAAAGAAGATCGAGACGCTCGTTCTTTGACCGAGGCCATGATATCGGTGCTGGAAAAAGCGGGCTATGCAGTGATCTATCCGTCCGATATGGATGAGCTTTGCTGCGGCATGCCTTTTGAAAGCAAAGGCTTGCCCGAGATCGGCGACCGCATGGCGGCCAAGCTGGAGAAGAAACTGCTCAAAGCCAGTAACGATGGGGCTATTCCTGTCTTGTGCGACACAAGCCCCTGCGTCTATCGCATGCGTCGGGTGTTTAAGAGCGAGTTGAAGCTCTATGAACCGGCGGAATTTATTCATGACTTCCTGCTGGATAAGCTGGAATTTACGCAGCTGCCGGAAACCGTGGCCGTTCATGTCACCTGCAGCTCGCTTAAGATGGGCCTGCAAGATAAGTTTCTCGCTGTGGCGCAGAAATGCGCGGCTAAAGTGGTGCGGCCGCCTAAAATCAAATGCTGCGGTTTTGCAGGAGACGCTGGGTTTGAAACGCCGGAGTTGAATGCGTCGGCGTTGGAAGGACTCAAAGAAGCGCTGCCGCCGGAAACTACCTCCGGCTACTCCAACAGCCGTACCTGTGAAATCGGCCTTTCCAGCGCCAGCGGCTTAAGCTATCAATCGGTGGCGTACCTGGTGGATCGGGCGACCAAAGCCAAGGGGAACGCGTAAAAACTTGTAATGAAGACCGAGGGGTCTTTAGCGAATGTAAGAGACATCTAACCGAGATTTTTGGGCGCAAAAGCCCCTGCAGGCCACAAAATGGCTTGTAGGGGCTTTTGAAGTTTAATTGAGCTTTTTTGTGGAAAACAGAGGAAAATAGGAATAACCAACTGATAACATGGCGCAAATGCTGTTGGCTCTGAAAAAACATAGAAAAACAGCTGAAAATGCTGAAAAAATACAGTAAAAGTATTTACAAGCAGGGCGGATTCTTTTATGATAAAGCAAGTGCATTGCAAAAAGACAACAAAGGAGGAAAAGGCATGCAGCAGGAACGTACTATGGTCCGCGGCTTGAAAAGCCGTCATTTGCAAATGATCGCCCTTGGAGGCATTATTGGCAGCGGTTATTTTTTGGGAACAGGATATGTCCTGAGTAAGGCGGGGCCGGCTGCCATTTTCTCCTACTTGCTGGGCGGTTTAATTGTGTTGGCGGTGATGTTCTGCCTGGGCGAGCTGGCCGTAGCCAGACCGGTAGCCAGTTCCTTTGTCACCTATGCCAAGGAATATATTTCTCCGTCCTGGGCTTGCGGCGTAGGCTGGTGTTATTGGCTGACTTGGGTAACCTATGTGCCTTCGGAAATGATTGCCGGCGGCATTATTATGAATAATTTTTTCCCGGATATCAGCACGATGTGGTGGGCGGTGCTTTTCGGGCTTTTGATTACCTTTATCAATTTGTCTTATGTCAAAACCTTTGGGGAACTGGAGTTTTGGCTGGCTTTGATCAAGGTGGCGGCCTTGGTGTTGTTTGTGGTCTTGGGCTGCCTGATTTTGCTTGGCCTGGTGGGCAGTGAAGGCTTTTTGGGCTCGTCGGTGCTTCTCTCCAGCGGCGGCGTAGCGCCGAATGGCTATTGGGCGGTCTTTTTGACGATGGTCATTATTTTGGTGAATTTCCAGGGTTCTGAGATTATTGGCTTGGCTGCCGGCGAAAGCCAGGATCCGGCGAAAAGCATTCCGATGGCGATTAAAAATATTGTTTGGCGCATCTTGTCTTTATATATTATTCCCTTAGGACTTTTAGTTACCATTTATCCTTGGGATAAGGCCAGTCTGGAAGAAAGCGTTTTTGCCGCCGCGCTGTCGGCGTACGATTTGGAATGGGCGGGAGCTTTGTTCTCCTTTGTGGTGCTGACCGCGGCCATTTCCTGCTCTAATTCCGGCTTGTACGGCTGCAGCCGCGCTTTGTACGCTTTGGCGCGCGAAGGGATGGCTCCTGCTTGGTTGGGACGCCTGAGTGATAAAGGCGTGCCTCAAAATGCAACGGTGATGTCGGTTATGGCCTGCTGGATTGGAGTGGTGGCGTACTCGTTGGATGCCAGTGAGACCATCTATACGTATTTGCTGGCTTTATCCGGGTTTTCCGGCGCTGTGGCGTGGATCTCCATCTGCTGGAGCCAGTTGAACTTTCGTAATCGCCTGCAGGCGGCTGGGGAAGAGCATAGCTTGCGTTTTAAAGTGCCCCTGTTTCCATATGTTACGTATTTTGGTATTTGGGTGCAGGTGGGCTGCTTGCTGGTGATGGCGTTGGTAGACGAATTGCGTAACGCCTTATTCATCGGCGTTCCCTTTTTGATTTTGCCCATTTTTTGGTATAAGGCTCGCCGCCATTGGTGCCGTACGCCGGTGCTCGAAGGCAATGACTAAATAAAATAGAAGACCCAAGAGAGCCGGCATAATGCCGGTTCTTTTTCGTCCTGCGGACCGTCTTGCTCCAATAAAAGTCTCAAATACAATCACGACCGCCGCAGTCCTCTGCCGATCCCTCCCTTTGTTCCCTATACTTCTGTTGAAAATTGTACCGGTTCTTCTCCTGAGTACCCTCCCGCGACTCTGGTTCTCCTGTTCAATTTTTTCTCTGGCATTCCTCGGTTACTCTGTTCCTCTGTGTTTCGTTCCTTTTTCAAAGCAGGAGATTGCCGCAAAACAGGCGAAACATAAAACGTTATACCCGAGATACGGCGAGGAGGAATAGATAATGCGTATTGACTATCACATGCATTTTGAATATGGCAGCTATGATTTGGAAT
>NZ_JAQUZF010000003.1:0-17004 GCF_028691475.1 Anaeromusa sp. | reverse complement strand
TCAAAGCAGGAGATTGCCGCAAAACAGGCGAAACATAAAACGTTATACCCGAGATACGGCGAGGAGGAATAGATAATGCGTATTGACTATCACATGCATTTTGAATATGGCAGCTATGATTTGGAATGGGTAAAAGGCTTTTTTGAGCATGCCGCCAAGAGGGGCATTGACGAGATTGGTATTTCCGAACATAGTCATACTTTTGTAGAGTTTCAGCCGCTCTACGAACAAGACTTGATTTTGGACGATTCGGAGATTGGCCGCTTTCAAAAGGAATGGCTGAAGAAGGGCAAATTCCGCTATCGTCTCGAAGAGTACTTGACCTTTATGGATAAACTCAAAGCGCTGGGATATCCGGTGAAAACCGGTATAGAGGTCTGTAATTTTAACGATCAGGCCCAAGTGGCCAAGGTGCTGGGCTCATATCAGTTTGATTATGTCATTGGGTCTGTGCATTTTCTCGAAGGCTGGGGTTACGACTTTTCGGCATTGCTGAAGGTGTGGGACACGAAGAATCTGGAGGATTTGTATCGGCAGTATGTAGAGGCGATTAAGAATCTAGCGGCTTCCGGCCTATATGATGTGCTGGGTCATCCCTTCAACATTCGCTTGTTCAAGCATTTGCCGACTTTCGATGCTCTGCCCTATGTGAAGCAGGCTGTGGCGGCGCTGAAGGCGGCGGATATGGCGGCGGATATTAATACTGGTACGTTGTATCGGTATCCTATTGAAGAAATATCGCCGTACCCGGATTTCCTGAAAGAAGCGCGGACGCAGGGACTGCCGGTCATTTTGTCGTCTGATGCACACCAGCCCGAAGACTGCGGTCGTTATATCGCAGAAGCCGCCGCCTATGCCCAATCGGTTGGCTATGACCAAATTGCCGTCTTTGCCAAGCGGCAGCGGACCTTACAGCCTTTAAGTTAAAGAGAAAATATGTTCGAAAATGCTTTTCTTCCGGACTCTTGCATATTATAATGAGACATAGAAAGCTTTTGCAGGGAAAAGGAGGGGCGGCATGGTGCGGATTTGCGTGGACCAGGGACTGAAAGTATCAGGTATACGGCAGTTCCCGACGTTAATGGAAGCGGTGCTGCAGGATTTGACCTTGGCCAACCCTGAGTACCAGGCGGCGCGAAGGCATGGCTATTCCGTCTGGGGCAAGCCGAAGGATATTCAACTTTATAAATGGCGCGGTCAGACCTTGACGCTGCCCCGGGGCTATGCGCGGACGCTGCGCTACCATTTGGGCAGGCAGCAGGTCGAAGCCAGCTGGGATAATCGTACTTGTTTGAAAGACCCGGTGGCGTTCCAATCCGGCATTTGCCTGCGGCCGTATCAAGAAGGCGCCGTGACGGCCCTCTTGCAGGGACGCCAGGGAGGCGTAGTGGCTCCTTGCGGCTCCGGCAAGACGATTATTATGCTGGAGGCTATGGCGCGTATCGGCCAACCGGCCTTGTGGGTGACCCATACGAAGGAGCTGTTGAACCAAACGCGGCAGCGAGCGATGGAGTGCCTGGGGCTGACGGATGAACAAATCGGCGAAATTGCCGAGGGCAAGGTTGCCTTAGGGTCTCATCTGACCTTAGCGTTGGTGCAGACCTTGGCGAAAGCGGATTTGCAGCCGCTGGAAAAAGCCTTTGGGGCGGTCTTTGTCGATGAGGCGCATCATTTAGCTGCTGGCAGTTTCTATCGTACCGTAGGTCGCTTTGCCGCCCTGTATCGTCTTTGGGCCAGCGCAACGCCGCAACGAGAGGACGGCTTAACTCCCATGATTGTAGCGGCAGGAGGGCCGGTACTGCATGTGATTGGCCGTTGCCAAACCGGCACGCTTTCGCCGCAATTGGTGGTAGTGGAAACCGAGTTTGAGCTGGCTGACGATTTTATGGAGGAGGACCGCCTGCAGTACGCCAAAGCGCTTTCGTATCTGACTGCCAATAATGAACGAAATCGTTTGATTGTCGATACCCTGCGCCGTGAAGCGCCGGGGCATTTCAGTCTGGTTCTTTCCGAACGCAAAGAGCATTTGCGCCAACTGGCGTTATGGCTGCAGGAGGCCTTGCCGGATTTGACGGTGGAGGTATTGACGGCGGATTTAAAAAAAAGCCAGCGCCAGGAAATTATGGAGCGTGCCCAGGCGCGGCAGGTAGATATTCTTTTAGCTACGCAGCTGGCCCGAGAAGGTCTGGATTTGACTCATTTGGACCGCTTGTTTTTGGCGACGCCCAAGCGGGCGGCGGCTGCGGTGGAACAGGAAGTGGGACGCATTATGCGGCCCTCGGCCGGAAAAAAAGACGCCATTGTTTTTGACTTTTGGGACAGTCGCAGCCGCCTGTTTCGCAGCCAGTTCTGGAAACGACGCCAGGTGTACCGCAACATCGGCGTACGATGAAGGGGATTTGAACAAGAGAACCAGAGTGACCGGAGGGTACGCAAGAGAAGAACAGGTACGGGTTTCAACAGGAGTAGAGGGAGTAGAGGGAGTAGAGTGAGGGCTACAGCCGAAGTCGCTAAATGGAAGGGGCTCAAAAACTACTGGTACTATAAAAAAAGGAGGCCAAATTGGCCTTCCTTTTTTTATAGTTTTATACTCTTGTTTCAATATATAGTATTTCGTAATCCTCCGTCGTACCCTCCATTTACTCCCTTTACTCTTGTTCGTAAACTGGTACTCCGTTCTTATTTTTCCGTCTGGTAGCAGGCGACGATTTCGCCGTAGTACAAGGTGTGGTAGTCGCCGCTAGCGTAGCAGGAATGCTGCAGCATAGCAGCCAGAGCGTCTTGGTCCATATCTTGGCGGTAGACAACCTTGCATTCATAGTGGATGCAGTTGCCCGCAATAACCGGCGTGGAAATTTTCTGCCCGGGCAGTGCAGTCAGGCCGGCGGCAGCCAATTTATCCATATCCCGCCCAGATTTGCTGCCGCACAAAGCCAAGGCTTCTTTTAGCTGGTCATCCAGCGGCAGGGTGACGGTAAATTCTTTGGCGGCTTCGATCATGCCATGAGTATGGCGGGAAGGGCGAACCATAACGAGAAACATGGGCTTGCGCCAGAGGAAGGAGACGCTGCCCCAGCCAATTGTCATCGTGTTGACTTTCCCTTGGCTTTGTGTCGTCAGGAAAGCCCCCTTTTGTAAAATTTCCAATGCTTGTGAAGCGGGAATGTGAAAATCCAATGGTTTCATAGTCATTAGACCCCTTTCGATAAATGCTTCTTGGCAATACCAATGCTTAAAGTATTCGCTGTTTTTTGTTGCCTTCCTCTTGTTTGGCAGCAGGGTTTTTCAAAGTGTGAAGCGAAATGAGAAAATATTTAGGAGTAATAGTAAAGCTAGCGGCTAATACAGGATACGCATTGATTTGTAAAAAACGCAGTTGAGCTGGAGGGATGGGGCATGGGACAGGATCCATTCATTTTATTGGTCGAGGATAATCCGGACGATGAACTGCTGACGCAACGGGCTTTTCGAAAGAATAATATTTTAAATCGCATCGAGGTAGTACGTGATGGTGCGGAAGCTTTAGATTTTTTATTAGCAAAAGGCAGTTATGCCAAGAGGGATCCGTTTCATGTGCCGCAGCTTATTTTGTTGGATTTAAAATTGCCCAAGGTGGATGGCTTGGAAGTGTTGCGCTGTATTCGGGAAACAGAGGCCACAAGGTTGCTGCCTGTGGTTGTACTGACTTCCTCCAAGGAGGAGCAGGACTTGGCCAGCTGCTATGCTTTGGGAGCTAACAGCTACATACGCAAGCCAGTCGATTTTAATCAGTTCATTTTAGCGGTGCAACAGTTAGGCTTATATTGGCTGGTTCTCAATGAACAGCCGCCGCTGAGGAGGGACGGGGTATGAATGAGAAGAAGCTGGCCGTTCTCATCGTGGAAGATAATGAAGATGATGCGCTGCTTTTAATCCGGGAGCTGCGTCGAGGCGGCTATGAGCCGGATGCTTTGCGGGTGGAAACGCGGGAGGAAATGCAGGCTGCCTTGCAGGAGCGAACCTGGGAGGTGATTTTATCGGACTATGCGCTGCCTGGATTCAGCGGCGTAGAGGCGTTGGAAATCCTCCAAGCTTCCGGCCAGGATATTCCCTTTTTGATTCAGTCTGGCGCCATTGGCGAAGAAGCGGCGGTGGAATTGATGCGCGCCGGGGCGCATGATTTCATTCCTAAGGGTAAGATGCTGCGGCTGTTGCCGGCGTTGGAGCGTGAGTTGGGCGACGTGACTGCACGGCGGCAACGGCGGGAAGCGGAGCAAGAACTAAAAGAAAAGGAACGCTTGATTACTTCGACTTTGGATGCGATGCGCTTGTATATTGCCGTGCTGGATGAAAATGGGCGGGTCGTATATGGAAACAAGGCTTGGTATCGCCGGTCGCGCATGGTTTACAATCTGAAAGCCAAGGAAGTTCTTGGTATTGATTTTGTGGAATTTGTACAGCGGCGTGCGGGCGAACGACAGCGCAAATGGTCGGTTGCTTTAAGCCATGGCATTCGCAATATTCTCGAAGGCGATGAAGAGACATTTTCGATGGAGCTTCCTTTCGATAACGGCGATGAAACGATGCAATGGTTTCGGGTGGAGGCCAATCGTTTTGCCGACGAAGGACCTTTGCGGGTTGTTGTGTCATATGAGGATATTACGTCGCGCAAACAGATGGAAGAGCATCTAAATTACTTGAGCATGTATGATATGGTGACAGGCTTCCATAATCGCCTTTATTTTGAGACGGTGCTGCAGAATTATGCGCAGAGCCACTATGCGCCAGTGGGCATTCTTACTTGCGACATTGACGGTCTGAAGCTGGTCAACGATACGTTGGGCATTGAAGTGGGCGATGTTTTATTAATGCAAACGGCGGAGCTCATTCGCCAGGTTATGCCGGAAGATGCCTTGGTGCATCGCATTGGCGGCAATGAGTTTGCTGTGGTCTTTGCTAATACGACGCGCGAAGAAGTTAGCCATTATGCGCGGCAATTGCAGCAACGCCTCAGTTGGTATAATGAGCATGAAGCCGAAGAGAAAAGCCGCGGCGTTTCTTTAAGCGTGTCTGTTGGCTATGCTTTGGACGGCCGCGGCGGTGAAGACGGCGTACTGCAATGCTATAAAGAAGCGGAAAACCATATGTATCGCGAAAAACTGCATAGCGGACGCAGCGCCAAAAGCGCTATCGTCCAGACGGTGATGAAGCTGCTGGAAGCCAGGGACTATATTACCGAAGGCCATGCGGACCGCATGCAGGAATGGGCGGAAGCTATGGGACGATCCCTGGGTTTGGCGGAGAGCCGTTTAATGGATCTGCGGCTATTGGCCAAGTTCCATGATATCGGCAAGGTGGGGATTCCGGACCGCATTTTATTTAAACCGGGACGCCTGGATGATGAAGAATTCTTTTTAATGAAGGAACACCCGGCGATTGGTCATCGCATTGCCCAGGTGGCGCCGGATCTGCATCCGATTGCGGAGAGCATTTTACGGCATCACGAATGGTGGGACGGCAGCGGTTACCCTATCGGCTTAAAAGGGGACGAAATTCCGCTGGAATGCCGGATCTTGGCGATAGTGGACGCCTACGACGCCATGCGCAGTGATCGTCCTTACCGTAAGGCCTTGAGCGAAGAAGCGGCGCTGCAAGAGCTGAGGGACTATAGCGGTCGCCAGTTCGATCCCATGCTGGTGGAGCTTTTCCTGCGTTTAAAGCAGAAGCGGAAATAGAAACAACGATGGGTTGACGGGGCAGGATTGAACAAGAGAACCAGAGTCGCGAGAGGGCTCGCATGAGGGTTATGGATACGGGTTTTTAACAAGAGTAAAGTGAGTAGAGGGAGGGTGCGACGAAGAAGCGGAAAGAAGAATCAATAAAGTACAAAACAGAAAAAAAGGAACTGTAGGCATGCCTTGCAAGCTGCCTGCAGTTCCTTTTCTCATTCAAAGTAAAGTTCACATGAGAATAGCTGAGAAATAAATAAATTCCTCTTTCGAGCCCTCCCTTGACTCCCTCTACTCCTGTTCAATTTATTCGTTTTTCTTAGCCGTTTTTACGCTGGAATTCTTTCATGAAATCAGCCAGCGCTTGGCAGCCCGCTTGGGGCATGGCGTTGTAGATGGAAGCGCGCAGGCCGCCGACGGAGCGATGGCCTTTGAGGCCGCCCAGGCCAGCAGCCGTAGCTTCGGCGACAAACTGCTTTTCGAGATCTTCTGAAGGCAGGCGGAAGGTGACGTTCATTAAAGAACGGCTGTCTTTGTCCGCATGACCGCTGAAGAAGCCCGGCGCAGCGTCGATGACGTCGTATACCAGCTTGGCTTTAGCCTGATTGCGTTCGGCCATAGCGGTGAGGCCGCCGTTTTTCTTCAGCCATTTCAAGACCAGGTGCACCATGTAGACCGAGAAAGCCGGTGGTGTGTTATAGAGGGAATCTTTCTTGGCATGGATGTCGTAGCGCAGCATGGTCGGAATGTTTTTAGGGCAGCGCTCAATCATATCTTGGCGCAGGATGACCAGAGTAACCCCTGCAGGGCCGAGGTTTTTCTGGGCGCCCGCATAGATCATGGCAAACTTGGTGGCGTCAAAAGGACGGCTGAGCATGTCCGAGGACATGTCGGCAATCAAAGGCGCATCGCCAAAGGTGGGGAACTGCTGCCATTCGGTGCCGTAGATGGTGTTATTGGAGGTAAGGTGCACATAGGCTGGCTTTTCGCTGAGCTTGATTTCTTCCATTTTAGGAATGCGCTTGTAATTGCCGTCGGCCGTAGTCGCGGCAACATGGGTATTGCCTAGGAGCTGCGCTTCTTTTAAGGCTTTTTCCGACCAGGAGCCGGTCAGAATGTAGTCGGCGGTAGCGCCCTGGGGCAGGAAGTTCATGGGAATAGCGGCAAACTGTGTGCTGGCGCCGCCTTGCAGGAAGAGGACGCGGTAATCGTCGCCAAGACCGAGCAGTTCTTTGGTGTCGGCTTCTGCCTGGGTGTTTACTTCTTCATAGGCTTTGGAACGATGGCTGATTTCTGTGATGGACATGCCTGTTCCTTTATAATTAAGAAAATCGGCTTGGGCTTCTTGGAGCACCTCCAAAGGTAGTACGGCCGGGCCGGCGTTAAAGTTGAAAATACGATCGCTCATAATAGAAACCTCCTTAAAATTTACAATAAATGCAGAACTAAAGCGTCAAGAAAGCCAAAGGCTTCGGGCTTTTTGAGGTAAGGCGGCAAGGCCGTCAACAGCACCGGAAAAAAGGCGCTTGTCGTCGGACTGTTAGGCGCCTGCGCGGCTTGTCTTGCGGCGGTGATAAGATGCGCCCCCGCGGCGATTTGAAGATTCGCGCCGGCAAGAATGGAGCGCAACGCGGCAATATCGTCGGCGTCGTCAATTACATATAAGGTGTGGTTGTGTCCGTCGGGCGTGAAGAAATCATATGCAGCCGTACGGCTGGCGACGATAGCTCCAAGAAGCAGCTCGCTTTGGCGTGTAGCCGTATAGGTCAGGACGGGCAGGCTTGTATGAGCCTCGGTCGCCAAAATATGCGCGGCTTGCTTAGCGGCCAGTTTTTCGTCCGCCTCTGCCAGATCCAAGACGGTAGTAGCAGGCAATAGGCCAATCAGAGCAATATGCGCTTCTTCTTCTGTGTGATGATGGTATAAGTAGAGACAAGGGGAGGCGTCTTGCTGGAGCAGTCCTTGCTGCAGCAGAGCGTCCAGGTTTTTTCGCGCCATCTGGTAGCTCGTGTCGTCTCCAAAAGCGTCGCTGCGTGTTACCCGCAAGAAACTAAGCGGGTGTGTTTGTGCTTCGTGGCGAACGGCTGCAGCGTCCAGGTCCTGCGCCGGCGGCGCCGCGATAGCGGCTGCCGCCTCCGGCAGAGGACGTACGCCGGTAAATGCTTGCAAATCAATCATCGCAGTGTCTTAGCGAGCGTCGAAATTAATCAGCTTGGCGTCATAAATGCCGTCAATGCCTTTGAGCTTGAGCAGAACCGCGTTAGGAACGTCGCTGTCAACGCCCAGCACCATGATGCTGGTGCCTTCTACTTCGGTCAGACCCACTTGCATGCTGGAAATGTTGACGCCTTCTTCGCCCAACATGGTGCCAACCTTGCCGATAATGCCGGGGCGGTTGACGTGGGGGCAGGTTAAGAGCCAGCCGCCGGGCTGTACATCAACGCGATAGCCGTCGATCATGACGATGCGCGCTTCCGCTTTGCCGAAGAGGGTGCCGGAGACGCTGTGTTCGCCCTTGTCAGTAATCAGGCGGACCGTAATTTGGTTGGCGAAGTTAGCCGCTTCCTTCGTTTTAATTTCTTTGACTTCAATGTTGCGAGCTTTCGCCAGGCCAGGAGCGTTGACGTAGTTGATAGCTTCTTGCAGAATCGGATTGAGGCAGCCTTTTAGTACGCCGGTGGTCAGCATGCGGGTGTCCACATCGCCAATATCGCCGTTGTACTCGATTTGAATGGCAGTCATGCGGCCTTCAGCCAAATGTACCGCCAGGCAGCCCATGCGTTCGGCCAGGTTGAGATAGGGGCGGAGCTTTTTAAGGACATGCGCCGGGATAGCGGCCATGTTGACGGCGGTGGTGACAGGCTCGCCTTTCAGCGCGGCGACAATGCCGTGCGCCACATCGACGGCCACGCCGACTTGGGCTTCTACGGTAGAAGCGCCCAAATGAGGCGTTACAATGACATTAGGCAGGCCGATGAGCGGATTGCCTTCTTGAATCGGCTCGCTTTCAAAAACGTCAATGGCAGCGCCGGCGACAATGCCTTCTTGTACGGCTGCGGCCAAATCGGCTTCATTAATGACGCCGCCTCGAGCGCAGTTAACAATGCGAACGCCTTTTTTCATTTTGGCAAAAACGTCTTTGGTGATCAGGTTTTTGGTTTGATTGGTTTTCGGCAAATGTAAGGTGATGAAATCAGCCTGAACGAAAATTTCATCCATTTCGGCTACTTCAATGCCCAAGGCTTGCGCGGCTTCGACATTAATGAAGGGATCGTACGCGAGAACACGCATTTCCAGAGCCAGGGCGCGCTTGGCTACGCCGGTGCCGATACGGCCAAGGCCGAGAATGCCCAGCGTTTTGCCGCGCAGCTCAACGCCCATGAATTTGCCCCGCTCCCATTTGCCTTCCTGCATGGTGGCGTGAGCCTGGGGGATGTTGCGGGCCATGGACATCATCATGGCGACGGAATGTTCCGTGGCGGCCATGGTGTTGCCTTCGGGCGCATTAAGGACAATGACGCCTTTCTTGGTGGCGTACTCGACGTCAATGTTGTCGACGCCGACGCCGGCGCGGCCGATGACCTTGAGTTTTACCGCTGCATCCAGAACCGGAGCGGTAACTTTGGTTTCGCTGCGTACAACCAATCCGTCATACTCAGGAATAATGCGAATAAGTTCTTCCACAGGCAGTTTGGTTTTTACATCCACTTCAAATTGCTCTTTAAGCAGAGCCACCCCTTTTTCCGATACCGGATCGCTAACAAGTACTTTCATCATGATCTAACCCCTCCAAAAATAAAATTTAAAGTTACTGAGGTAAAAAAAATAATCCCGCCCCCGTGAAGGGGCGGGATTGATTCCCGCGTTGCCACCCAACTTGTGTCGTGTTTTCCTAGGTTAAAACAGCGACCACCTCGAACCGCTTTAACGGGCGGAACCCGTACTGACTCTTCGTCAGACACTTCCGGGCGGAACCATACGTTCTATCCTCCGGCTCGCAGCAACCGCCGGCTTTCTGTGCGATAGGAACAGTAGGCTTCCCGTGCATCGTGTTTTCTGTATGCAAGACCATTGGCCTTATTATAAGATGCTCTCGTGAAGAAAGTCAAGTGTATTTTTGAAAAAAACATCAAAAACTTGATACAACAAATTGCTATGCAGGCCGAAATCGAGGGGGTACTTTGTAAACTTTGCGCCGGATAGCTATAGGTAAAAGGGATGCAGGAAATAGCGCTTGGTCGGATTTGGCGGTTTCGTGCTGACTTATAAAAGGTTTATTTGATCTTGGCGCTGCTGAAGATTGTTAAAATATCAGCGTAAGAATACCTTCGTCTGGCTCTACGGAGAAGGATTCTCGCTGCAGAGCCGCGAAATAAACATACAAAGAATAATTATGAAAGAAGAAAAGGTGCTTATACGATAAGCATCTCAAGGAGGGAAAATAGATGGAAAAACAAGTGTATGATGTGGCCGTAGTTGGCGGCGGTCCGGCGGGACTTTCGGCAGCGCTGACGGCGCGGGTTCGCAATAAAAGCGTTGTGATTTTTGAACATATGGGTTTCAGCGCCAAGCTGCAGCGGGCGGCCGAGGTTCCCAATTACCTGGGACTGCCGAAGTTGAGCGGTAAAGAGCTGATGGAGCGCATGGCGGAGCATTGCTTAGCAGCCGGGCCGGTGCTGGTGAAAGAAAAGGTCACGCAGATTTTTCCCGGAGATGTGTTTACTCTTTTGACGCCGCAGGACGTATATGAGGCGAAGACGGTGATTTTAGCCATCGGCGTGTCACCAGCGGAGCTTTTAGCAGGCGAAAAAGGCTTGTTGGGACAGGGCGTCAGCTATTGCGCCACTTGCGACGGCATGTTGTACCGAGAAAAAGAAGTGGCTGTAGTGGCTTACGCCGCCGAGGCGGAACACGAAGCAGTCTTTTTGAGCGAAATTTGCAGGAAAGTTTTCTATTTCCCGCAGTACAAGCCGGTAGGCTCGCTGCCGCCTTCAGTGCAGATTTGCAGTGGCAAACCGAAAGGCGTGGCGTCCAAGGAAGAACGTTTGGTGCTGGAGCATACCAAAGGGAGCGTCGAGGCGGACGGGATCTTTATTTTACGCGAAACCGATCCGGTAGAAAATTTATTGGCGGAAGTTGAACTTTGCAAGGATGCGATTAAAGTCTCGCACCTGCAGAAAACCTCGGTTCCCGGTGTGTTTGCCGCGGGCGATTGCACAGGCAAGCCCTGGCAGATTACGGTAGCTGTAGGTGAAGGGAATGCGGCGGCTCATGCGGCGATTGCGTATTTGGCGGCAAAAGAGAAAGCGTAAGCTTGTTAGTGATAATAAATTTCAATTAGATATTGACAAAGCATAGATGGTTTTGTAAAATTCAATTGAAAATAATTATCAAACTCATAAACAACAAGCTTCACAAAACAATTTTTCTTGCAACATAGCGGGGGAAAGTGTTGGTAGCGGACCTAGAGTCCCGAAGTGTGTTTTGGCATGCTTCGGGACTCTTGTTTTTGGCACGAAAGGAGCAAAGCGGGCGGCTATGAAGGAATTACGGTGTTTATGCTGCAAAAAGTTGCTAGGGCGCGGCCTGGTGCGCTGCGTAGAATTCAAATGCAGCCGCTGTGGCTGCGTGCAGGTGTTTTGCGACAAGCCGCCGGAAAAAGCGGCAGGAGAAATCATTCAGTGCGGGGAGGGGATGTGCGCATGGAAAGTCGCGGCGAAGTGAACCAATTAGCTTCCTGGCTGGCGGTGGAGCTGGCGCCGACCCTGGCAGGCGAAAAGGAAGCTACGATTTTATGTCTCCGGGATAATCGCCAGCGAGCGCTTTGGACCTGGTGGCGCCGGCATCACTGGAGCGTTTTGAAAGGCTTGCCGTTGCAGTGGCGAGTGCTGCGATTATGGGATAATGGCGCGGTGCTGTTCTTTTTTCGGCCGGAAGTTTTGGAAGCGTGTTTTCGCCGGGCTGAGCATGCGGCGCTGCTGCACTATTGCGGCTATGATCCTGGGGCGACCTTGGCAACGCAGTTGGATCGGTTGACCATGCGTTTTCGTCAGGAGGTGCCTCATGAAATGGGCTTGTTTTTAGGCATTCCTTTGAAAGATGTGTTGGGTTTTATGGGGCTGAGCCAGGAAGGGCGCAGCGGCGGGGGACTTTGGCATGTATATGGGGATCCGAAACCGTCCTTAGAGCGTATGCAGCGCTGGGAACGTCTGAAAGAGCGCGCCAAGGAATTATTGAGGTGCGGTTTGCCGGATGTGGAGGTATTACAATATGCTCTTTGCCTCGGGCGGTGAAAAAGAGAAAGCCTTTTGCGGATTCGGCGTTGAGTGTGTGGTGCGGGAATTGACGGAAGCGCTGGCCAGCGCCATTGACGCCAAAGACGGCAATACCTATGGACATTCCCACCGGGTGGGCGAATTGGCGATGGTTATGGGAACTCATTTGCGTCTGGATGCAGCGCAAATAGAAGAACTGCAGATAGCGGCTCATTTGCATGACGTAGGAAAAATTGGCATTCCTGATGCGATTTTGAATAAGCCTGCGCGTTTGACGGCGGAAGAATTTGCCGTTGTACAGCGGCATCCGGTGATTGGCTGGCAAATTTTGCGGCGTATCAGTTCGTTTCAACAGGTGGCGCGCATTGTACGTCATCATCATGAGCGCTTTGACGGCACCGGCTATCCGGACAGGCTGTGCGGTACAGACATTCCTTTGGCCAGTCGATTAATTGCAGTGGCGGATTCCTATGACGCCATGACCAGCGCACGTTCGTATCGAAAAGCGGTTTCTGCCAAAGAGGCTTGGCAAGAGTTATGCCGTTGCAGCGGCAGCCAGTTTGATCCGGAAGCAGTGAAGGCTTTTCGGCCGGTTGTGCAAAGAGAACGAGAGTGGCGTTCGTATCCTGCGGACCATCTTTTTTTTGCCATAAACAGTGAGAATGATTATCTAAATCAAGGAAAGAGGTATAGTGATGGCTGATAGTAAGAAAGAGTTGCCAAAGCATAAGTCCGAGTGCGCTTGCGGCGGGAATTGCGGGGGGCGCGGTTGCGGACATCGCTGCGTTTGCAGACAAAGACAAGAAGAAAAGGGGGCGAAAAACAATGACTAAAGAGCTGCATTTGCTTCAACCGGGAGAAAAAGGAATTGTTGTGTCCGTGAATGGCGGCGGCTCCGTTAAACGGCGCATTGTGGATATGGGCATGGTAGGCGGCACGGCCATAGAGGTTTGCAAATTTGCGCCGCTGGGGGATCCCATGGAAATTAAAGTAAAAGGCTGCAATTTATCGCTTCGTAAACGCGAAGCAGCGTTTATTTGCGTAGAACTGGAAAACGAGGGGGCTTCAAGGTGCACGAAGAACGACTGACAATTGCCTTGGCGGGCAATCCTAATGCGGGAAAAACTACCGTATTTAATGCGCTTACCGGGGCGCGGCAGCATGTAGGCAATTATCCCGGCGTAACGGTGGAAAAAAAAGAGGGCTATTGCCGGATTGGCTCGCGGGAGGCGGTACTGGTTGATTTGCCAGGTACATACAGCCTGACGGCGTATTCCTTGGAAGAAGTGGTTGCGCGAAATTTTATTGTCCAAGATAAGCCGGATGTAGTGATTGATGTAGCCGATGCGGCGAATCTAGAACGACACTTGTATTTGACGCTGCAGTTATTGGAACTGGAACGGCCCTTGGTGTTGGCGCTTAACATGGCGGATATGGCGGAAAAACAAGGCTTGGTATATGATCTGAAGGCCTTGTCGGCGCAGCTGGGAGTACTTGTGGTACCTACGGTAGGACGCCAGGAACAGGGGATGGATGCCCTGCTGGCTGCCGTAGAAAAAACGGCTGCCGTAGAAACTGCAGGCATCCGAGTCGATTATGGCGAGCAGGTGGAACAGGTTTTAGAGGCGCTTGGAGCTAAACTGGCAGATTTGGATTCGCCGTTTCCTGCGCGCTGGCTGGCGGTAAAACTCTTGGAAAATGATGACGATGTTGCGGCGCAGCTTCGCTTGCTTGCGGGCGGCGACAAAGTGGTTTTAGAGGCCGAGCGGCAGCGTCGGGAACTGCAAAGCGCTTTGAATGAAGAACTTGACACCTACATTGCTGGCTGCCGGTATCGCAAAGTCGGGAAAATTTACGGCGCTTGCCTGAAACAAGATCGTAAGGAGACTCGTACGCTCTCGGATCGTATTGACAGCATTGTGACGCATCGTGTCTTGGGTCTGCCTATTTTCTTTGCACTTATGTGGCTTTTATTTAATCTTGTTTTTACAATAGGGGAGATCCCCAAAGACTTCTTGGACACAGGCGTTTCCTGGTTAGGAAGCACCGTGGGAGAGGCCTTGCCGGATGGAAATTTACGGTCTTTGCTGGTAGACGGCATTATTGGCGGCGTAGGCAGCGTGATCAGCTTTTTGCCGGATATTCTACTGTTATTCTTTGCAATTGCTCTGCTGGAAGATTCCGGGTACATGGCCCGGGCGGCTTTTGTCATGGACCGGGTGATGCGCGGTTTTGGGTTGCATGGTAAGTCTTTCATTCCCATGCTGCTGGGCTTCGGCTGCAATGTTTCATCGGTAATGGCGGCGCGGACGCTGGAAAATGAAAAAGACCGCTATATTACCATCCTGGTGTCGCCGCTTATGAGCTGCAGCGCCAGACTGCCTGTGTATACCTTGCTGATCGGCGCTTTCTTTACGGAGGACATGGCCGGAACAGTACTTTTTGGCATTTATATTTTAGGCATTGCTTTAGCCATCGGCATGGCCTTCTTGTTTCGGAAAACATTATTTCCAGGAGATACGGAGCCGTTTGTTATGGAAATGCCTCCATACCATATGCCGACGCTGCGCAGCGTGCTGACTCACATGTGGGAGCGCAGCATGATCTATTTGCGCAAAGCAGGCACGATTATTTTGGCAGCTTCGATTCTGGTTTGGTTCGGCGTAAACTATCCGCAAAACGAGGATGTCAACAGCAAGTACGAAGCCTTGCAGGCGGCTCTGGAAACTCGCTATGAAGAGCAGATTCAAAATCAGGTGCTGCTGCCGCTGGGTATAACGGCTGTTGAAGAAAATGAAGAATTCAATGCGTTGGTAGAAGAGCTGTCTTCAGCTGAAGAGGCTGAAGACGAAGGCGCTGAGGCGGCTAATGCCGCTGGAAAAACTACCGGTAAAAAGGATGCCGAAGTTGCGGAACCTGCTGCCGAAACGGGTAAGACTGCAGAGCAGGACGCCGCTAAAGCGGCTCCCCAAACGTTCAGTAAAGAAAAATTATCGTCCTTTGCGGCGCAGTACGTTTTGCTAAAAAAAGAAGCGGATGAAGCAACAGGCAAGTTGGAAAAAGAAAAATCCACAGAACTTTTGGCGCAAAGTTATGCAGGCGCCTTGGGGCATGCTATTGAGCCTGTGATTAAGCCCCTTGGTTTTGATTGGAAGATCGGCGTGGGTTTGTTCAGCGCCTTTGCCGCTAAAGAAGTTATGGTGAGTACCTTGGCGACGATTTATAGCGTAGAAGCGGATGATGAAGAAATGGCGCCGCTCCAAGAAGTGTTGGCTGCAGATCCTTCGTTTAGTCCGTTAATTGCGGTTTCGCTTATGGTTTTCTGCTTGATTTACTCACCGTGCCTAGCCACTGTGGCGGTAATCAAGCGGGAAATGAATTCTTGGAAGTGGGCTGGTTTTAGCGTGGCTTACTCGATGACCTTGGCGTGGCTCATGGCGTTTCTTGTTTATCAAGGAGGCTTGTTGCTAGGTCTAGGCGGTTAAGCGCTTCTTGCGGAAAGAAGGAGAAAGTATGAATGATCTTCTGGTATATCTAATCGGCGCTGGGGCTGCAGCGTACTTTGCCTGGCTGGGTGTGCGCAAGTTTCGCGGTGAAGATGGCTGCGCTTGCGCACAGTCCGGCACTGCCTCAGGCGGCTGCCGTGGCGGCTGCGGCGGTTGCGGCCAAGGCTGCGGAGAAAAACATTCGTGACCGGGCGGGGCAAGCTGCGGCTGCTTTGCCTGACGACAGGGCTAGGGCCGCTATTGCTTTTCTATTTCCTGGCGGGCGGAGTGCTGCGGGAGCATCGGCAATTGGAAGCAACCTTTTCGTTGGCTTTGGCTGCGGCTTGCCTGCTGTCTTTTTTGGCAGCTTCAGTGGGCGTTCCGTGGCTTTGGGGCCGCGCGCTGACGCGGATACACGCTTGGTGCGAGCATGTGAAAAAAGGAGAACTGGCTGACTTGCCTGTTCTTCCTAATGAAATGGCGGATGCCGCCGATGAGGATGATTTACTTCGCTTGTCGCGTGATTTGCAATGGATGATACGGCGCATCCGCTTGCGTGAACAGGAGCTCAACCGGCGGACGGTGGATTTGGAAGAGGCTTATCGGCGCATGAGGGAGCTGGCTTTGGTGGATCCGCTCACAGGCTTGTCCAACCGCAGACACTTTTTTGAGCACTTGCAGGTAGAGCTTCCTGTAGCCAAAGATTGCAGTCGTCCTTTGTCGCTGCTGATGTTGGATATTGATTACTTCAAAAAAATCAACGATACCTACGGTCATCCCGGCGGCGATTGCGTACTGCAAGGCATGGGAAAATTGCTGGCCGAAGCGGTATCTCCCAGAGAGATGGCGGCCCGTATAGGGGGCGAAGAATTTGCCATAATTTTACCGGGCGTTAGTGCGGAGGAAGCGGCGCGCAAGGCCTTGGAAATCTTACAAAAAGTCAGCCGGCATTGCTTTTTATACCAAGGCGTGCGCATTGAAGGAGTTACGGTTTCCATTGGCTTGCATACGCTGCAAAAGGGAGAGGAGTGCCAGGCGGATCCTTTTTTGCTGGGAGCGGATAAGGCGCTTTACCAGGCGAAGCGGGAGGGGCGCAACTGCGTGTATTGCTGCGCTCGTGCTTCCGGCGTGCCGGTGAGTTTGGAAGAGTGGCAAAAGCGCAAAGAAAAACAGAGTGAACGCGAAGATGCGCGGGAAAACGGATTGTTTAGTCAAGGTCTTGTGCGTTGCTGCTGCAGAGACCGGCAGGTTGACGGAAGCGGCTGAAAAAATGATAGAGAAGAAAAAGCGAGGAGATTTTATGAAGCAGTGGATAGCTATGTTGGCGGCGGGAACGGTGTTGACGACTTCGTCTATGGCGTTGGCGGCGGAGCCGGTAAAATTTAGCGGCGATGTGACCGTCAAGTATGAGTCATGACCGCCCGTTAAACGGGCGGCATGCACCAGCCCTATAAGGGCTGATTACTAGCGGCACCTAAAAGTGCTGCTTTTCACTTCGTTCAAGCCATCTTTGCACTTGGTACTAGTTACCCCTGA
>NZ_JAQUZF010000063.1:0-15277 GCF_028691475.1 Anaeromusa sp. | reverse complement strand
AAAAATGTTGAGGTAAACATGCTCTTGCGTGCTTACCCCAACATTTATTATAGAACCTAAAAAAACAGGAGCTGGAAAAATCCAGCTCCTGTTGGGGAAACTATGAGATTAGACGCGAGTCCAAGTCAAGGAATCGCTGCCGGTCAGCTGATAGGTACCATCGCTGAATACAAACTGATTCAGTTTGTATCCGGAACCACTGGCACCCCAGTTTTCCAAAGTCAGGGTATTGCCGCTGCTGGTAACAGCAAGCGTCAAGTTGCTGCCGTTATAGCTAGCAGTTACACCACTGGTGCTCAGGTCATACAGTGCCACTTTATCGGCGCTGTTGTCTGCAGCAGCAGCAACAACATCATTACCGGCGTTAGCGCCAAAGTAGTAAGTGTCAATGCCAGTGCCGCCAATCAAGGTATCATCCTCGCCAAACGCACCGCCCCAGAGCATATCTGCGCCTGCGCCGCCATAAAGAGTTTCGTTCATAGTAGATCCAGCCAGGCTATCAGCAGCTGTGCCGCCTTGGATATACTCGATATTGGCGATGGTCACACCGCTAGTGAAGAAGCCGCTGGCATCAATCAGGCCGGAACCTTGCATCATGTCTGTTCCTTCGCCGCCATCAGCCACTTTCAGCGCGCTAGTGAAGACAATCGTATCGTCGCCTGCACCGCCAAGAATGGTATCGGCTCCGCCAGCGCCGGACAAGCTGTCAGCGCCATCATCGCCATTGATGTAATCAGCCAAGGAGGTTCCTTTAATAGTATCCGAACCGGTTGTGCCAATTCCCAGACCAAAGGTCTTATCGGCTGCAATAAAGGTGCTAATACGAGTTGTGTTGGCATTAGCGCCATTTGCTTGCTGCGCCATCCAACCTTCCAGGGTCAAGGTATCCGTCAGACCCGACTCAGAGGTGAAGCTAATAGCCAAATCGTTATTGCTGTTGACGCTAGCAAAGGTCAGATCGGCATAGTTCACACCGTAAGCCGCAAAGTTCACCGCATCATAACGGCTGTTAACACCGTCATTAGCAATTACTACTTCGCCTTGGCCAGGGCCCCAGAAATAGGTGTCGGCGCCAATACCGCCAATCAGGGTATCATTGCCTTGGTAACCCAGCAGCATATCCGCACCAACGCCGCCGTTAATGGTTTCCGCCGCACTCGTACCAATCAGGGAATCCGCCAAAGACGAACCATAAATCAGTTCAAAGTTCGTAATAGCCTGGGTTGAACCGAAAAGATGCGCCGCATCGATAACCACGCCAGCTGTAGCCGAGGCAGCTGTCAAGGTGTCCACATCATTGCCGCCATTCAAAACGGCAGCAGTCGTAGTATAGTTGACTTTATCATTGCCTGCGCCGCCATTGACGGTATCTGCGCCCGCGCCCAGGTTGCTGAAGAGGTCGTTGCCTGCGCCGCCATAAAGATAGTCGACACCAGAAGTACCTTTCAACGTCGTAGCTGTATCATTCGCTACGCCCAAATGCACATTGAGAGTATCAAATAAGAACGTCGATACACGATTCGTGGTATTAGTCAGCCAATCGGTGAGCGTCAAGGAATTGCTTTGTACGCCGCCGTCGTTGAAGGATATGGTCAGGTCTGCGCCAGCCATATTGAACTGAATGTTGTCCAAAGAGCCGCGAGCAATAGAGATCACATCGGATTTCGCTTGTACATTATTTCCTGCATCGCCAATGATGTCATCACCTTCATCGCTGCTCCAGAAATAGGTGTCAGCGCCATAGCCCCCTACCATCAAGTCATTGCCAGTAGCACCATAGAGCAGGTCTGCGCCAGATCCGCCAATCAGCGTCTCATCAGCCGCATTACCGGCCAGAGAATCTGCCAAGCTGGAACCGATAAAGACTTCCATGTTGCCAAAAGCGCGACCGCCTAAAGTGCCTGCCTGGTCAACAAAAATGCCTGCGGCATTTTTCTGTGCTGTCAGTACGTCCGTGCCATTGCCGCCATCAATGATGTAGTCCGCCGAGTCATAATACACCGTATCATCACCAGTGCCGCCATAAATGACATCTGCACCGCCGGAGTTAACAAAGACCGCAGCGCCAGTGCCTGCCTGCATGAAGTCGCTGCCGCTTGTGCCGTAGAGATTGGCAGCAGTTTCATTGCCGATAGCCAGGCTGAAGGCCACGCCATCTTTATCAACAAATTTGTTGGTGCGATAGGAGTTAGCCGTTGCGCCGCTAGCATTCGTAGCAATCCAATTTTCCAGCACCAGTGCGTCAGAAGCGCCTGCCTGATCGTCTGCCGTAATTTCCAAGTCAGCGCCGTTGGCAGTAAAGGTCAGATCGCTCCAGCTGGTGTTGATCAAGCTGATTACGTCCGTATTGCCGGCGCTTTCATTGCCGATGGTAACGGTTTCAGTCGTGCCGTCAGATACAGTGGTCCAGAAATACGTATCAGCGCCAATACCGCCAACCAAGGTATCATTACCGCCTGCAGCACCGTACAATTGATCCGCGCCGCTTTCGCCGCGAAGAATGTTGTCGCCAGTGGTGCCTACTAAGGTATCCGCCAGGGAAGAACCGGTCAAATCGTCAACTTGGCTGACGTTGCCGGTAGTCACAATAGTCTTGCTCAAATCGATAACCACGCCGCTCTTGCTGGTTGCAGCCGTCACGAGGTCACGAGCGCCGGTACCGCCGTAAATGACATCTTCCGCATGATAGGTGATGGTGTCATTACCAGCACCCGCGAAAATGGTGTCGCGCAAGGTGTCGGCACCGCCATTGAGCGCTTCTCCTAAATCGCTGCCATACACCAATTCGGTGACATTGGCGCCGGTAAAGTTAAAAGCTGCAGCATTGTTAGCCATATACAAATTAAAACGAGTATTATCAGCCGTCACAAAAGTACGAGCCACATCGGCGCTGTCTGGCGCCGCATTGCTGGCAGCAAACCAGTTTTGCAAGGTCAGCGTTTCTGTAGGATTGGAAGCTGCTGACAGTTCCATATCTGCGCTGCCAAGGCCGCGGGCATTGTTAAATACATCAGTATCAGTGCCAAGTCCCAGATCGGAAAGATTCACATTATAAAGATAAACTGCGTCACTGTTGTTGCCATCAGCAATGATGTCATTGCCATAACCGGCGCCATACACAAAGGTATCATTTCCAGCGCCGCCTGCTAAGGAATCGTCAGCGCCCAAGCCAGCCAAAATGTCATTGCCTGCGCCGCCAAACAGTGTTTCCGCAGCTCCCGCCGTACCATAAATGGTGTCAGCGCCATTACCGCCAACAACCACTTCAATACCGGCAAACTTACTGTTGCCATTCAAATCAATGTAGGCAGCGGAATTCCCCAGCACCAAAGTATCTTGGCCTGCGCCGCCATCAATAATGTTGTCAGCCGAATCATAGTACAGAATATCGTCGCCTGCGCCGCCATAGAGATAGTCCGCGCCTGCGCCGCCGTCAAGAACGTCCGCGCCGTTGCCCGCATACAAGCGGTCAGCGTCATTGCCGCCATACAACGAATCTGCTCCAGCTGCGCCAACCAACGTATCTGCGCCTGCGCCGCCACTCAACATAGCGTTAATGGTATTGTCGTTAGAGGTATTCACATAATCGCCGCTGATGGTAACATTGCCGCCACCCAGCGTCAGATACTCGTCGCCTACGATCAAGAAGTCAGCGCCGTTGCCGCCAGCCAATACATCATTAGCTCCTAATGCTACCAACACGTCAGCATTACCTGCGCCTGTAACAGACACATTAGCGCCATTGGCAAAAAGAGCCCACCGCTGTTCTGTTGCTGCTGAATAGTTACCAGATGTAACATCAGCTTGGTTACCATATGCCCATGTAATCGCCATAAGTATTAATCCCCCTTTGTTTTTATGCAGTCCAAAAATGCCGAAAAAGCCTCCGGCAGTCACTTCACCTAATAAAGGCTTAAACTGCAGAGCTTTACTCATTCATTGTACTACATTTGAAAATCGACTTACAAGTTTTTTATAAATTTTTTCTCACCACCGGCAGGGTTCGGTGTTACGGCGTGCCTTACGGCCCGGTGCCCTATTTCTTTTCCCTATCCCCGTCACCTCCTTATAAGGCCAGTCAGCCGTTTTCCATTCCCTCTCCGGCGATGCTGGTTTTTCGCCGGATCGTATTGCCGCTTGCGGAAGTTTCCCTGTTTCCTTCCGCAAGAGCCCCTTTATATGGGGCTACGCGCACCTATAAAAATCCATAAAGATACACGATAATTAACATATTCTTCGTTCTATCGAAAATTCCTGCCCTACCCTTACTTTTTTTACTGTTTTGCAAAAAAAATTCCAGCTATTACAGTACATCCGCAAAATGCGGGCGCAGCTTTCGAAAAAGCAGAACACCACCAGCAAAAGTCAATAGAGCTATGGTCCAAAAATAAACCGCACTCCCCGGATTTTCCCAAAACCAGCGTTGATACACAAGCGAGTTGCGGTAGCCTTCAATAAAATAGAAGCAGGGATTCAACTTCAGCCAAGGATGATACGCCGCCGGAACCATGTCCAAAGCCCAAAAGATAGGGGTGCACCAAAAGCCGATTTGCAGCAGCAGCGCCACGATTTGCCCCAAATCCCGCAAAAACAATACCGCTGCGGCGCTGATCCAAGCCAACCCTGCCAGCCACAGCAGCATGGCCAGCAAATAGTAAGGCAGCTGCAGCCAATACCAGGTCGGCCAAAAGCCGTACCACAGAAAGCAAAGCAGCAAAAAGCCTATAAAAAAAAGATGAATGGTCAATGCGGACACTATTTTAATCAGCGGCAGGATACTGACGCGAAAAACCACCTTCTTAACTAAATAGGCGCTTTCCAGAATGGAATTAGTAGCCCCGGACAAGGCATCGGCAAAAAAGAACCAAGGTATCATGCCTGTCATCAGCCAAAGAATAAAGGGCATATTCTGCACCGGCATGGATTTAAAGCCCACTTCAAAGACAAACCACAAAATCAGCATGGTCATCAGGGGATGGACAAAGGCCCAGAGCAGCCCTAAAAAGGAACCCAAGTAGCGATTGCGGATATCCTGCACAGCCAGCATCCGAATCATACTGCGGCTACGGCCAATATCCGCCAAAAACTGCAGGCCCTGCTGCCAATACCGTATCACCGCAATGCCTCCAGCCGCAGATACTCCGCCAGCCCCTCCTGCCAGGGACGGAAGGGGTCGCCGATGGTTTGCTCCAGCATGTAGTTGCGCAGCACCGAATGGCGGGGCCGTTTGGCAGGGCGCACAAATTCGGCGGTTGTCACCGGACGTACCGGTGTAGCACTGCCGCTTTGCCGCAAAATTTCGCAGGCAAATTCATACCAAGTGCATTGGCCGCTATTTGTCATGTGGTAAGTACCGTAATAAGCGGTAGGGAGCAGCTTCAAAATGGCCTGCGCCAAATCTACCGCATAGGTCGGCGTGCCTGTCTGATCATGTACCACGCTCAGCTCGTCCTTTTCCGCCGCCAGCTTGCGCATAGTGCGGACAAAGTTGTTGCCGTCCCCGTAAAGCCAGGCGGTGCGAGCAATGAAAAGGCGCGGGCAAATGCGCGCCGCCAGCTCCTCGCCGGCCAGTTTGGTCCGGCCATAGGCGCTTTGAGGGCAAACGACGTCAGTTTCCACATAGGCTGTCTCTTTTTCGCCGTCAAAAACATAATCGGTGCTGACATACACCATTTTTACATTCTGTTCCAGGCAGGCGGCAGCGATGTTTTGCGTCCCTACCGCGTTAACGCGAAAGGCGTCGTCTTCGCGGCTCTCGGCCAAATCCACCTGGGTGTAGGCGGCGCCATGAACCACCGCGTCGGGGCGCAGCTTTTCCATGATCGCAAATACCTGGGCCTGATTGGTAATATCCAAACAGTCTACATCCCTGGCGATGATTTCATGCTCCGTCTGCGCCTGCATCTGCTGAAAGGCCCTGCCCAACTGGCCATTGCCTCCGGTTACAAGAATCTTCATACCTGACCTCGTTCCTGGTACATCACCCGGTAATAATCCTGGTAAGCGCCGCTTTTAATTTCCTCCCACCAAGAGCGATGCGCCAAATACCAAGCCACCGTTTCTTCAATACCTTGTTCAAAGGTGTATAAAGGCCGCCAGCCCAAGTCACGCTCAATCTTAGATGCGTCAATAGCATAGCGGCGGTCATGGCCCAAACGGTCCTTTACAAAGCGGATACGGTCTTCAGGCTTGTCCAAAAGACGCAGCACCGTCTTGACGATCTCCAAATTGGTTTTCTCATTATGCCCGCCGATGTTGTATACTTCCCCCGCTTGGGCCTGGTGCAGCACCGCGTCAATGCCGCGGCAGTGGTCGGCTACATGCAGCCAGTCTCGTACATTCAAACCGTCGCCGTAAACAGGCAGCTCCTTGTCCTCTAAGGCGTTGGTAATCATCAGGGGAATGAGTTTTTCCGGAAAATGATAGGGACCGTAGTTATTGGAGCAGCGTGTGATATTCACAGGCAGGCCAAAGGTCTCGTAATACGCCCTCACCATGCAGTCCGCGCCGGCCTTGCTGGCCGAATAAGGGCTGTTAGGGGCCAGCGGCGTCTCTTCCGTAAAATAACCAGTTTTTCCCAGCGTGCCGTATACCTCATCAGTAGAAACCTGCAGGTATTTTTTCACGTTATGCTTGCGGGCCAAATCCAGCAGCACCTGCGTACCCATGACATTGGTCTGCAGAAAGACCATGGGATTTTCAATGCTGCGGTCCACATGAGACTCGGCGGCAAAATTCACTACATAATCAACATCATGTGTATTAAAAATCTCTGCCATGGCTTTCGCATCTGCAATATCGGCCTTGCAAAACAAATGCTGTGCATCGTCTTCCAGGTCCTGGAGGTTTTTCAGATTGCCCGCATAGGTCAGACAGTCCACGTTGAGCAACCGGTATTCTGGATGGGTCTTGCGCATATGATGAACAAAATTGCTGCCGATAAAACCGGCGCCGCCGGTAATAAGTACAGTGGTCATGACAAACTCCTTTTCTATCTGGCTTGAGTATTCCAGTCAAAGCCAATGGACGGATCGTCCCAGGCTACACGGTATTCGTCCGGGTTCTTCGGATCATAAGATTCGGTGGTAAAGTAGACAATCACCGCCGGCGTATTTCCCAGCACGCGGTAGCCATGGGCCACACCAACGGGAATGACGACAATTTGGGGATTATCCTCGCCTAGGTAAAACACATTGGTTTCCCCCTTGGTCGGCGAGTCTTCCCGCATATCATGCAACACCACCTGGGCGTTGCCGACCGGGAAAAACCAAATATCATCCTGGCGCTTATGATAGTGAAAGGCCTTGATCACGCCGGGATAGCTTTTGGACAGAGACGCTTGCCCAAAGCGCTTCAAAAGTTCGTCATCGTCCCGCAGAATTTCCATAAAAAACCCCCGATCGTCAGGATGACGAACCAATTTTTTAACCTCTACTCCTTGAATCATCACATTTGTTCTCCTTCCAACAAATTCAGCAAATACTGCCCGTAGCCGTTTTTAGTCAGCGGATCGGCCAAACGGCGCAGCTGCTCAGCATTAATAAAGCCCATGCGATAAGCGATTTCCTCCGGGCAGGACACCTTGAGACCTTGGCGCTGCTCCACAGTATACACAAAATGGGACGCCTGCAGCAACGACTCATGGGTTCCCGTATCCAGCCAGGCATAACCCCGGTCCAGCCGTTCCACGCGCAGCTGCTTAGCTTCCAGGTACAAGCGGTTGATATCGGTAATCTCCAGTTCCCCCCGCGCCGACGGTTTCAGGTCCCGTGCCATGTCTACCACCTGATTGTCGTAGCAGTAAAGGCCTGTAACCGCAAAAAACGATTTGGGTTTTGCAGGCTTTTCCTCAATGCTCAGCGCCTGTCCCTCGGCGTCAAATGCCACTACGCCGTAGCGCTCGGGATCCTTTACCCTGTAGGCAAAGACTGTAGCGCCTTCTTCCTGAGCTAAAGCCCGCTGCATATAGGCGGATAATTTGCTGCCATAAAAAATATTGTCACCCAGCACCAAGCTGCAGCCATCACGTCCTATAAAGTCGCGGCCGATGACGAAGGCCTGAGCCAAACCATCCGGGCTGGGCTGCTGGGCGTAGGAAATATTCAAGCCCCATTGCGAGCCGTCCTGCAGCAAATTTTGAAACTGCTCCGCATCCTGAGGCGTCGTGATAACCAGCACATCCTGTATACCGCCCAACATGAGCGTACTCAATGGATAATAAATCATCGGCTTGTCATAAATGGGCATAAGCTGCTTACTGACCACACGAGTCAGGGGGTGTAGCCGCGTCCCAGAGCCGCCTGCCAGAATAATCCCTTTTTTGATCATACTTGTCTGAACCTCCTAAGCCTGTCAACTATCTTGAATATACCCGCTATTTCTGCGCACAAGCTAACAGCATCTCGCAAATTCGTTCCACATCCTGCTCTTCCAGATCGCTATAAAGCGGCATCGAAAGCACCTGCTGCGCCACCTTATTCGCCATCGGCAACCGCTCAGGCGCCGCCGAAGGCAAATGCCGGTAACAAGCAAAATTACTGCACAAAGGATAAAAATATTTACGGGTAATTACATTGTATTCTTTTAGCTTCTGATGCGCAATATCCCGGGAAATGCCAAATTCCGCTTCATCGAGGCGCAGCACACAGTACTGAGAATTGCTTTTTACACCTGCTGCCGGCAACGGCGGCAGCTTCACGCCCGACACTCCCGCTAGGCAACGACGATAGGTCTCCATCAGCTTCGTTCTCTTGTTCCTGGCTTCTTCCACCATATCCAGGACCAACAGACCAATGGCCGCCTGCACCTCGTTCATCTTGCCATTGATGCCGCTAGCCACAACCTCTTCCTCTGACTGGATGCCAAAATTTTTAAGCCAGTTTATCTGCGTTACCAGCTCTGGATCCTGAAAGGCTAAGGCCCCGCCTTCCACAGTGTGAAAAGTTTTTGTCGCATGAAAGCTGAACATGGAAATATCGCCAAAGGAGCCTATTCCCTTGCCGTCTATTTCTACGCCAAAGGCATGAGCCGCATCATACACCAAAGCCAAGCTCCGCTCCCGGGTCAACTTCGCAAAGCCTTCCAAATCACAAGGCGTTCCAAATACATGCACAGGCACTACGCCGCTGGTTTCCGGAGTAATAACGGCAGCCGCACCGTCCGGATCCAAGTTCATCGTCTCCGGGTCAATGTCAGCAAAAACAGGCGTAACGCCGCACCACTGGAGCACATGCGGCGTGGCTGCAAAGGTAAACGGCGTGGTCACTACTTCGCCGTGCAGCTTCATGGCTTTGCACGCCGCCAAGAGCGCAATAGTGCCGTTATTAAAAAGAGACAGCTGCTGCGCCCGCAAAGTCTGGCGCAGCTTCTCCTCCAGCTCCATATAGGATGGTCCCCAATTCGTAAGCCATTTCCGCTCCCAAATTCCTTGCAGCTTTTCCATAACCTGCTGCAAGTCCGGCAGCAAAGGCCTCGTTACGTAAATAGGCTCTGCAAAAGGGCGCAAAGTCTTTTTCATATCTTTTCCTCCTTTTTCAGAACCCATTCCGCCGCAATGCCGTCCTTGCGCCAGTAGTCCATAAAGCCCTTCTTATAAGCATATGCGCCGCCCTCAACTCCAGCCGGGTCACAGCGCCGTAAAAGGTCCGGCAGTTCCGAGCGTTCCTGACGAAAGCAAAACCACAAACGCGAGGGCGCATGATACAAAGAAGACCGAAAGCCCCATTGCTCCAGAAGCATCGCCATCGCCTGATTACTGAAAAAAGCGCAATGAATAGGCAGCAGGTAAAACCAGGATGGATCTGCAGGCACCTCTTCGCGCACTAAGGTATGAAACGCCAGCACGCCCTGGTCGGCATCCACCAGCGAAGCAATTTCATCCAAAGTATCTCGATCACGTACATGTTCAAGTACCGAGCAGTTAAGAGTCAATTGGAATGGCTGCGCTTTCAATTCGCTCTCGCTAAGAAAGCCGCCGCCCTGCATATACCGATCAAACTTCTGCATTGGTCTGCCTAACTGCGCCAACTGGTCCGCCAGCCGTCCGTCGCCGCAGCCAAAATCCACCCACGGACCTGGTGAGGGCAATACGCCCCAATTTGCCAGGTCTGCCAGAATTCTGGCCTGCTCCTGCAAGCGCTCCAGCCACCCCGGGTCGGCCTCGGGGCTTGTATCCTTGCCCTGATAGGAATCATGGGCCCTATAGTTAAGGCGTCCCCATGTGTCGTCGCTCATGTCCAAATGGGTTTTAGATACCACCAGGCCGCACTGCGGACAACGCCAGTAGTTTGCCGTCTGCAAGCCAAAGCATTCCTGCTCCTTAGGCGAAAAGGTCTTGGAAAAATAGTCCTCCAGTGAAGCGTTGCAAACCCAGCAGCTCAGCATATCGGCACCGCCGGAATGCCGAATACGGTTTGGCCCGGTTTAACTCGTTTTCCTGCTACGCTTCCGGCGCCAACTACCGCTTTTTCTCCCACCTTGGTGTGGGGCAGCACAGCTGCATTCATCCCCACCGTCGCCTCAGCACCAATATGGGCATAACCGGCAACTGTACTGTTAGGTCCAATTGTCGCCCACTCTTCAATCACCACATCATGCCCAATAATGCAGCGTCCGTTAAGGGTAACAAAATCCCCCAGCACTATATCCACGCTCAAACCCACCCAAGGACAAATGACAATTCCCTGTCCCATTTGCACATGCAGTCCGTGATGCGCCGTGGGATGGATGAGATTGGTAAAAGCACCGCCTTTAGCCAAGAGCTTTTGGCATACTTTCTTTTTCCCCTCCGGTTCCCCGATGGCGCACACCAGAATATCCTCCGGGCTCGGTTCATAGTCATCAATACTGGAAAGGATCGGAACCGCATAGCCATATCCGTCCAAAGCGTCGGCGATATCATTGATAAATCCTTTTACAAGCCATTTTTGACCGCATTCCGGATTCTGCAACGCCCACGAAAGCACTTCACGGCCAAACCCGCCGGCGCCCACGATAATCAATTGCTTCATAAAAACTCCTCCCGACTTAAGCCGAATAACCGCCATCCACTACCACATTGGCGCCAGTCATCCATTTCGCTCCATCACTGAGCAAAAACAAGGCAGGTTGTACAATGTACTCCTCTTGGCCCAAGCCCAAGGGATGAGCCGCCTCCATAACTTCCCGGTGCTGCAATGTATAGTCTTGCGCCCCCTTAGTCAAGGAAGTGTCTACCCACCCCGGACTCAAGGCATTGATACGCCCCCCTTGGCGAGCCAGTTCCCTGGACAGGGAACGCACAGCCCCCACTACGGCGCTTTTTGTCGCCCCATAGGCGCTTAAGCCAATTTGGCCCCGCTCGGCAGCAACAGACGCCAAAAATAAATGCGCAGCACCGGCAGCTGCATATTTCTTTCTGCTAAGGATACGCACCAGCTCCACTCCTGCCCACAAGGACACCGCCATCATGGCTTCGGCTTGCCGTTTTTCAAATGCGCGCAACGGACTAAAAGCCGCAAAGCCAGCTGCATGGACGCTGCCATGTATTTTACCTTTGGCTCCAAACGCTTCCAGCGCTGTCGCTAAAGAAGCCGAATCCGTTACATCCACCGCAGCCCATTCGATCTGTCCCGGGCATTCTTGGGCTAGCGTCCTCAATTCCGCTTCTCTCCTGGCCACCGCCAATATCGCTGCACCGGACGAAGCCAAGCGCAGGGCAATGGCCCGACCAATTCCAGAGGAGGCGCCTGTCACGACATAACGCCGGCCGGTAAAATCAAACTCTACCATAACGCGCTGTTCTTCCTGGCTCATGCGTTTGGCATCTCCCATACATCTAAAATTTTAGTTTGTGATAAGTCCAGCGCCACCGCCGCCCAGGAAAGTCCCACCCCAAAACCGCAGGCAACTACCTTTTCCAGACGCTCTTCCGCCTCCAGCTGTTTGTGTTTCACACACAGCATCGTACTGATAGAAGACGGCGCCGAATTGCCAATTTCGCCAACCCCAAAGGGAACGGCCTCTTTCGGCAGCTTCAGTTTATGCACAAGCTGATCCAAGATGAGACGATTGGCCTGGTGCAGGGCGAAGGTTCCTACTTCTTCCTTCGACCAACCTGTATCCGCTAACATTTCTTCAATCATGGGGGGCACTTCCCGCAAGGCAAAATACATCACATCCATGCCGTTCATGTGTAATGTTTCCTCGCTGCGCACATTGTTTTTTCCGTATGCTTCCGGCAAGGAAGTGGTTGCATCGCAGGGCTTTTTAGCCCCCCCCGCCGGAATCACCAGCGCCCGATGGCTCATGCCGTCAGACATCAAATGAAACCGCAAAGAGCCTGCGCCGCGCTCCACCAGCAAGGCGCTGCCGGAATCGCCAAACATCATGCGCACAGCCTTATCCTGCGGATGCACGCGGCGTGTAGCCACATCTCCCAGGCAAAGCAGCACGCGCCGACAACCGCCGGACGAAACCAGCATGCTGGCCTGGTATAAACCATAAATAAAGCCGGAGCAGCCGTGATTGATGTCAAACGCTACAATATCCTTCGACAAGCCCAGTTTTTCCTGCAAAATGAAGCTAGTGGGAGGAACTAAATAGTCCGGTGTTTCCGATACCAGCACCACGCCGTCAATAGAAGCCGGCTCGATCGCCAGCTCCTGAAACAAGTTTCGCGCCGCCGCTTCACAAATATCAGAAATACAGACCTGAGGCGGAGCTACGCGAATTTTGCTGATCCCCGTACTGGCAATTAACTTTTTTACTTCCTTTTCGCCAAACTGAGAGCCCAGCGAAAAAAGGTCGAGGCATTCCGAGGGCACCGCCGTCGCCATACCGCGAATTGCTACATTCTCAAATAAAACCTTCATGGCTGCGCCTCAGGCAGCAAGGCAAATAAATCTCCCAGGGTCTGCACGTTTTGCAGCTCTTGCACCGTCAAAGACTTGCCATAGGTATTATAAATCCGGGCTAACAGCGCCACTACGGTCAAGGAGTCCCAGTCTTCCAGCTCATAGATTTTATCCTCTAAAGATAATTCCTGTTCCGTATCCAGCACATCCTGCACCAGCTCTAAAAAACGTTCCATTACATCAGCCTCCTTAAAGCTCTACTTTGCGGGAAATGGCGCAATCTCCAAGCTATTTGGCCAATGCACCGCCCCATACAGCGCGCCTCCCTGGCGCGGCATCATCTGAAATTGCACTGCGCACGGCACACTGTCGCAAAACACCACGGTTTCCAGATTGATCGTCTGCAGATCCTGCTCTGTCAACTGGGTCTGTACTTGCGGCGCAGTAGAAAGGGTACAGGCAATATTGTGTACACCCTGCATCAATTCCGACTTAAAGCGCCACTTGATTAAATACCGCTCCCCCGCTTTTACATTATACAGCACTTTGTCCTCAATCAAACTATCGGAGTAAATAATATCATTTCCCAAGCGATCGCGGATATGATATGCACATCCTAGATTATAACAATCTTCACTTACTTCTACCAGCATCTGCAACAGCAGCTCTTGTCCATATTCCACCGCTGCCGCCGTCCGTCCCTGGCGGTCTAAAAGCTGCACATTCAAAAAGCGGGCACTGCCGTTTTGGAGGCGTTGAAACGCCGCCCGGGCCGCAAACTCTTCACAGCCCTGCACGGGCTCGTTCTGCACTAAGGCTGCCGCGCTTTCCAGCTCCACTGCCGAACTCTCTGCGGCAGCAACGACCATTTGCTCACTGCGCACTTTAGAGGCAAAATACTGCTCAACGACAACGGCAGCAGAGTCATAGGCCGCCAGGCGGCCCTGCTCCAACAGCAGCGCCTGGGAACATAAGCTTTTCACTGCCGCTGTGTCATGGCTGACAAACAGCAGGGTTACGCCTTGATCCACCATTTTTTTCATTTGCTTCATGCATTTAGCCTGGAAAAACATGTCCCCTACCGCCAAGGCTTCATCCACAATTAAAATATCGGGGTTTACATGCGTATTCACGGCAAAGGCCAGCCGGGCAAACATGCCGCTGGAGTAGGACTTTACCGGCTGATAGATGAATTCGCCAATATCGGCAAAAGCAGCTATACTTTCAACGCGTTGGTCAATATCTTCGCGGGAATATCCCAAAACCATCCCATTCAAGTAGATATTTTCCCAGCCGCTGATCTCCGGATTAAAGCCAGCCCCCAGCTCCAAAAGGGCGGCTGTTTTCCCCTGCACCTGTATGGCGCCGCTTGTGGGCGTCAATACACCGCTGATAATCTTAAGGAGCGTCGACTTTCCCGAACCGTTTTTCCCTACGATAGCAACCGTTTCGCCCCTTGGTATTTGAAAAGATACATCTTGCAAGGCAAAAAAATCGCGATGATAACTTTTCCGCAAAGGATGAACCACTTCTTTTAAGCGATCCACCGGCGCATCATAGAGCCGATACGCTTTAGAAAGCTGCTGCGCAACAATAGCAAACTGGTTGCCTTTCATTTTCTCTCCCCTTACTTTGAATTCAAAAGCGATTCTTCAAATTTAACGCCGGCTTTTCAAGCACATGCCAGGAGATGGCTGCGCAGGCTACGGTTACGGCAAAAGCACTAAGACAAAAAGTCCCTACTGTTAATTCTGGTTTAAACAGAGCAATTAGTGTTTGCTGCACAGGGAACGCGTAAATATAGATTCCATAGGAAAAATCTCCATACTTACGAATCCATGACGCCTGGCAGCCAACAGCCACTGCCAAAAGCAAATAAGGCAAGCAGATAAACATAGCGTACTTTACCAAATGCAAGCTATTGGCAAAGATAAGCACCAACACCGCCAAAAGTACCAGCCGCCAGCTATGAATAATTTTATCACGAAAAATATAGCCGATTGCACCCAACCAAAAAAAGCTGGCCAATTTTATAAAACTATTATATTCCTTCAGCACCCACCAGAGCCGGCCTTGAGGCGAAAAATTTTGCGCATCATACACATTCAACCAGGCCAGCCCCAGAAACACCATCCCAAAAAACAAAGCAAAATAACGGCGCTGAAAAAACAAAAAGTAAGCACAAAGCGGCAGCAACAAATACATGGCAATTTCGTGCTTCAAGGTCCACATGGAACCATTGGCGCTGCCCGGAAAGGGATTTGCCGCAAAAACATCCTGCACGCCCCAACTATAGCCAAAAACATTAAAAGATAAATTCGGTTGATTGTAAAATGAAGTTGAACACTTAAGAAAAAAGTCCATGGTGACTTTTCCTCGTATGGTAGAATGGAGTTCTCACACAACCATCAACAACGAGGAGGCAATCACTATGGACTGCCATG
>NZ_JAQUZF010000188.1:0-3315 GCF_028691475.1 Anaeromusa sp. | reverse complement strand
TGCCCAGCTCTACCAGATTGGGCCGCGTGCTTTTGCCGGCAATGGTCGTATAATCCTTGCGGCCCAGCATAGCGGTCATGGCGAAAAGCAGCGTATTGGCCACCAGCATCAGCGATACCGCCAGGGCCGTAGCATCGCGAATGCCCTTGGCGTCGCCCATATAGACATAGGTCACAATGCGGGTGGTCAGCACCTCGATTTTCGCCGGCATGCCCACAATGGAAGGAATACCGAAACAGGAACCGGCGGCAATGAAAACCAGCAGGCCCCCGGCTAAAATACTGGGAAACATCAAAGGCAAGGTGACATCCCAAAGCGTCCGCAGCGGGGAAGCGCCGGAAATACGCGCCGCTTCCTCCAGGGTGGGGTCCATTTTTTCCAATGCCCTGGAAATCGTAATAAAGGCAAAGGGCGAATAGAACAGGGTCAGCACCCAAACCAGACCGCCCATACTGTAAATATTGAACGGCGACTGCGCCAAATCAAAGACATGCCGCAAAATCACATTCACATAGCCCACGCTGGGATTTAAAAGCTGGGTCCAAGCGATAGCGCCCACGTAGGGGGGAATCATATAGGTAGCCACCAGCATGGTGCGAAATGCTCCCTTGCCCGGCAAATCCGTCCGTCCTACCAGCCAGGCTAGAGGAAAAGTAATCACCAAGCTAAGGAGCATTACCATAAAAGACAGCTTGAAGGTATTTACCAACGCCGTCCAGTTGACCATTTTACTGTAGACATATTTATAGTTTTCCAAAGTAAAGGCGCCCTCAGTCACCACGCTGTTATACACCAAATACAGCATAGGAATGACCACAAACAGCACCAGCACCGCCACAGCGCCGGCAATCACAAGCCATTTAGAATCCAGGCGCATGCCAAAAATACGTTCTTCCACGATACTTCCTCCTCACGCAGTTTGCGGGGAAAAGGCGCGAATTCCAAGAATTCGCGCCTTTTTATAAACGGCTGCGTTCCGCTTATTCCAATACCTTCGATCGGAACATTTCTTTAATTTTTTCATTCTCTGTAGCCAGCTTGACCCAATCCACCTTAACTGCCTTATCAGCAAAGGTCTTCAGCGCCGGAGCGCCCTTCGGCGGCTCTACGTCATCGCGCACCGAATGCATCCAGCCTTTAACGATGGCCTGCTGTCCTTCTTTAGACAACCACCAATCCACCATGGTCTTAGCCGCCTCTTTATTCTGGCTAGAATTAAAAATAGCGATCGGGCTAGGAATCATCACTACGCCGTCTTCAGGATACACCACTTTCAGAGGCTCGCCTTTAGAAGCCAGCTTCAAAATGTTTTCTTCCAAAATAATCGCCACAAGGTATTCCCCTGTGAGCAGCTTATTCTGAATAGCGGAGTTTCCTTCCTCTACTTTTAAACCATTTTTCTTCAGATTTTCAAAATATTCCCAGCCATATTTGTCCGACAGCGCACCGGCCGCTACATAGGCAGTCCCGGATAGCAACGGATTCGGCATGGCGATCTTGCCCTGCCATTTGGGGTCCAGCAGATCTTTCCACGTTTTCGGCGCGTCTGCAGCCGAGACTTTCGCGGTATTATACGCTATAATCATGTTGGAAATGCGTACCGCCGTCCAGGCGCCATCGGCGTCCTTCGCCTGGGTTACGTCCTTATTGTTCGGAGACGCATAAGGGAAGAGCAGTTTTCTCTCCTTCAAGGTCAAATAGTATGAAGGATCCGCTACCATGATCAAGTCGGCGGCAATCTTATTCGCTTGAATTTCCCCGCTCAACTTGGTCATAACTTTTTCCGTACCGCCTTGGAACCACTGTACGTCCAGCGCGCCAAAGGCTTTTTTCACCGCCGGCTTGACGCTTTCAATAATATCCGGATAAATGGAAGTGTAAATCATCACTTTCCCTTGCGGACCGCCGTTACCGGCCGCATCTTTCTTTTCGCCGCCGCAGCCAGCCACTGCCAAAGACAGCGATACCAGCATCAGGCACAGCCATAGCCATCGTTTCCCGCTCACTTGTTCTGCCTCCTTTTAATACTCTGCTATCAGAATAAATTACTATAGATAAATCATTTCGTAATTCATTGCAAAACTCCTCCCTCGCTTATTTTTATTTTTGCAGGATTTTTTCAATGCATCCAGAAATGGTACCATTATCTTTTGTAAATGAGGTACAACTTATGAATATAACAAACAACAATAAAAACATTCTGCGCCTGCTGGCTAACGGACCAGTTATTCCTGCGCCTCGTTCCATTGACGATTTTAAACATGCTTTGCAGCACCATCCTTCGCCTACGGTTATCCTGCTTTTTGGCGACATCAATATGCTGCCCAACCTGTTGCAGCAAGCTAAGCAATATAACAAACGCGTTTTGGTTCATTTTGATCTTTTAGGCGGTATCGGCAAGGACCGCGCCGCGGTCACCTTTCTGTCCCGCCTGGGCGTCACCGGCGCCATCACCACCAAGCCGGCGCTGGTCAAGTATGCCCGCGAAGAAGGCATGCTGGTCATTCAGCGTTTATTCTTGATGGACTCGGAATCCATGAAAACAGGTATTCACCTGCTGAAGAACTACAAACCGGACGCCCTGGAAGTGCTCCCGGCCTGCATTCCCGCCAGCGTCGTCTCCGCTTTAAAACAAGAAACAGGCCTGCCTATTCTGGGCGGCGGCCTGCTTTACACTAAAGAAGACGTCCTCCAGGCCCTCAAAAACGGCGTCTGTGCTGTCAGCACCAGCCGTCGCGAGCTCTGGGACATCAAGTACGAAGAATAGGAATAACGGGAGGTCCGAGAAGGACCAACAAGAGAATCGGAGAATCTGAGGGTCCGAATGAGAAAAGAAACGTTCTTTTTAAAAAGCCGCTTTCGCGGCTTTTTTGTGTTTTTATAAAATTGCTCTTCCCTTTACTTTCTCTTCAAAAAACATCTTCTCTATCGTACCCTCCCGCGACTCCGATTCTCTTGTTCAACCTTTGTACCCTCAATCGCGCCCTCACTCTACTCCCTATACTCCTGTTAAAAAACCGTAACCCTCATGCGTACCCTCCCGGGACTCCGGTTCTCTTGTTCCTATCTCGTGTTCCGGCCTTTTTCTACGCCGTCAGCCCGCCGTCGACAGACCAGATAGCGCCAGTGACGAAGGAGGCCTCCGGAGAAGCCAAAAAGCCGATGACCGAGGCCACTTCCGCCGCCGCAGCCAAACGCTGCAGCGGGTACCAGCGAGCCATCTCTTTCATCGCTTCTTCTTTGTTAGGAGCCGCTTCGAGCTGCTTATCCAAAAGAGGGGTCCGTACATCCCCCGGGCAGACGCAATTGACTCGC
>NZ_JAQUZF010000062.1:6975-15547 GCF_028691475.1 Anaeromusa sp. | reverse complement strand
CGGAAGAACTGTTGGTCGATCAGTCTACAAGCTATGCCAAAGAAGTCGGCTTGTGGTTGAACGCCAGCGAGCAGGAGGTTTCCCTACTCGCCACTATGCCCAGCATTGTTAATGGCGAAACCGATGCTGCTCTGTCTTTCTTACGGGAAGAAGCCAAGCGCAATCCAAACTTTTTGCGTTTCTGGCTGGTCGATACCCAAGGAAGGGCTATTCATTCTACCGGCGACCGTACGAACATTGCCGACCGCGCTTATTTCAAGCAAGTCATGAGCACCGGCAAGTCCCTGATTACGGATCCTATCATTTCCAAAGTCGAAGGAAAAACCGTTATCTCCATCGTCGCGCCCATCAAGAAAAATGGTCAAATCACCGGCGTTATCGGCGGCACTCTGACCGTTGATACACTAATGAAACGCCTTGGAGAAATTCGTTTTGCCCAAAGCGGCTTTGCTTTTATGATCCAAAAAGACGGCCTTTTGATCAGCCATCCTGATAAAGAAAAAGTCATGAAGCAAAATCTTCTGAAAGACGAAACCATCCCTGCCTCTATAAAAGCGCTTGGTGAAAAAATGACCCGCGGCGAAGAAGGCTTAGGCCAATATAGTACTTCCAGCGGCGCTCATTACCTGGCGTATGCTCCTATAGCCGGCACGAACTGGAGTCTGGCTCTGGAAGTTCCGAAAGAAGAAGTAACTGCCAAACTATCAGCCTTTACCTTTATCTCCATCGGCCTTAGCCTAATCATTCTAGTGCTCACCTGCGCAGCGGGAGCCCTTGCCGCCAGACGGCTCATTCACCCCATTACTCGCCTCAACGAGCAGGTAGAGCAGATGGCCCAAGGCGATTTGACGATCGCCGCCAAAAGCCAGGCTTCTGTGCGCTCTGATTCAGCCGATGAATTACAACTCTTAAGTGCCAATTTTGCTTCTATGGCGGAAAACATGCGTCACTTGGTACAACGAGTCGCTCAGTCTTCAGAACAGTTAGCCGCTTCCTCCCAGCAATTGACGGCCAGCACTGACCAGTCCGCACAAGCCGTCAACCAAGTAGCCGAGTCAATCAGCCTAGTCGCAGGCAGCGCCGACGCACAACAACATAGCATGCAAGACGCTCTGCATACCGTAGAAGAAACGTCCCTGCACATCAACAATTTGGCAAAAAACAGCTCGCAAATTGTCGCTACGGTAACCAACACTTCTACAGCCGCCGCTAGCGGGGATGCCTCTATTGCTGCCGCCACAGAGCAAATGGCAGCTATTTCTCAATCTGTCAGCCGCTCAGCGCAAGTTGTAACTACCCTAGGGGCTCGTTCTCAAGAAATCGGTCAGATCATCGACACCATCTCCGGCATCGCCAGCCAGACCAATCTATTGGCTCTAAATGCCGCCATCGAAGCGGCTCGGGCGGGCGAACAAGGCCGAGGCTTCGCCGTTGTCGCCGAGGAAGTGCGCAAGCTGGCGGAACAATCCCAAGAAGCCGCCAAGAAAATCGCCCAATTGATCGGCGAAATTCAAAGTGAAACCGCAACAGCCGTAGCCGCGATGGATGCAGGCACCAAAGAAGTAGAGCAAGGAAATCAGGTCGTCGCTACAGCTGGCGACTCCTTCCGAGAAATTTCTTCCTTCATTAGCTCCATTTCCGAACAGGTTACCGCTATGTCCGAAGCGTTTAGCGCCATTACCAAAGGAAATGAAGCTATGGTCTCTTCCATTCGTACCATTGATGAACACAGCCGTAAAACCAGCGAGCAAACGCAGACCGTCTCCGCCGCCACAGAAGAACAATCCGCCTCGATGGAGGAAATCGCCTCTTCCAGCCAAGCCTTGTCCTGCATGGCGGAAGAACTCCGTGAAACAGTGGCGAAGTTTAAAATTTGACCAACCACAAATGTGCGGTCCTTTAGGGGAACGTCACACAGAGTAACAGAGAAAAGCCAGAGGTAACAGAGAAATAAAATTTGGCAAGCCGCGCGGAAATCTTGTCTCAAATACAAGCATACCGCAGTTTAGACAGAAGCTCCTAACCTTTGAAAACCCCTTTCGCGTTTTTCGCGGTTCGTTATCCAAATAACCCCGCCATTTCTCCTATCTCAGCCTCTCAAAACTTATAAATTTTAGCATATCAAAAAGGAGAGCTTGCCATTGATAGCAAGCTCTCCTTTTTACTTTTCCTTAAACTCTTATCTTTTTAAGGAGCCGCTGATTTAATGAACGCTCCGCTTAAGTAAGAGATTTTTTTGTCAGATGCGAAAGAAAACGCAGGCATAGCGGCGCTATGCCGAGGCTTTCTGACAAAGGCTGACGGAAAAAGATCTACTTAGGCGTGAGATGTGAATAAATCTGCGGCTCCTTTTTAGTAGTTCGTCGCGAGAATTTGGAAATGCGCCTGGGGATGATCGCAAACAGGGCAAAGCGTGGGCGCTTTGGTTCCTACGTGAATATGGCCGCAGTTAGCGCATTGCCAGCGCTGCTCTTCGGGACGCGCAAAAACGGTTTCGTCCTTCAAGTTAGCCAACAGCTTGCGATAACGCTCTTCGTGTTCTTTTTCGATTTCACCCACTGCTTCAAAAAGATAAGCAATTTTCTCAAAACCTTCTTCTTTGGCAGTTTTGGCAAAAGAAGCGTACATATCAGTCCACTCGTAGTTTTCGCCCTCTGCAGCATCTAGTAAATTCTCGGCGGTTTTCGGCATACCGTCATGAAGCAGCTTAAACCAGATTTTGGCGTGCTCTTTCTCATTGTTCGCGGTTTCTTCAAAAAGAGCGGCAATTTGATTCAACCCTTCTTTTTTAGCCGCCGCTGCATAGTAAGTATACTTATTGCGAGCTTGGCTCTCGCCGGCAAACGCTGCCTGCAAATTTGCTTCTGTCTTCGTTCCTTTTAAATTGCTCATAATTTAAATACCCTCCTGTTATTTTATGTTTAGTAATTAGCATATCACTTTTCTTCAGAAAGAGTCAACGTTGAAGCAGTGTTTTCCATAGACCATGTAAATTACAGTAGGCATAAAGGGCAACCTCTCCGGCTCCCTTCACATTGAAGACTGCCTCCGGGCTTTGTTCCGGCTCCAGTTCCACCCGTTGCACCTGACCGTCGGCCACGGCCCAAATCCAGCGAATCCAATGCTCCGACGTCATCGGGTGAGCTGCTTCTCCCACCTTGACCTCTACTTGACCTGTTGCGAGCCACTCGGCCACAGGCAGATGCTTTTCCTGGGAAGCCTCCACTGTATTAGGTTCCAGCTTGATCATCTTCTTGCCGCAACACTCCAACCCGGCGGCCACTTCCACACAGGTGGCGGCAAACGCTTCGCCGCTGCAAATCAGGTCCGGGCTTCCCGGGTTCACAACCTCCACAATATAACCGCAATCCGGGCATTGGTACAAAACCACTGACTCATTCATGTTGATGTTCTCCTTGAAAGAATAGTAATTATCTACAAGTATTTTATCAACATTATTGTCACCTGTCTACTCACTTATCAATATTTTTGAGCAAAAGCCCGTGATAACTTACAACCCAATATCATATCCGCACGGTCATGGGAGCTGGCATATGAATAAATTAGCAGTTCCCTACCACAAACCAATCATATGCTGACAAAGAAGCGACACTACCGCAACCGCCGCCCAGCAGGCCAAACCGAGCAAAATAGGAGCTAAGCCGTTTTTAAGCAGTTCTCTAAGGCGCGTATTCAGGCCAATGGCCGCCATGGCTACGGCGATACAGAATTTACCCGCCTGCCCCAGAAAATGCGCCGCTGTTTCTCCCAAAATACCGCTGGTGCTAACAACAGAAGCGGCCAGGAAACCCAAAACAAAAAGCGGGAAAATGCGACCTAAGGAAAACCCTTCTCCTGCTTGCCTGGATTTTTTTGCCTGATATAAACCAAGCGCTAAGGTAATTGGGATAATCATCAGCGTTCGCGTCAGCTTAACGATTGTAGCGTAGCTGCCCGCAGCGTCGCTGTAGGAATAGCCTGCCGCCACCACGGAGGAGGTATCGTTAATGGCGGTGCCGGCCCACATGCCAAAGCCTGCATCTCCCAAACCCAACAGATGTCCTAAAAAAGGAAACAGAAATACCGCGACAATATTGAAAAGAAAAATCGTCGAAATCGAATAGGTTACATCCTGAGTCTTAGCGCCAATCACCGGGGCTGTTGCGGCAATAGCCGAACCGCCGCAAATCGCAGTGCCCACGCCGATAAGAATGGTCGTATCTCCCGGCAAACGCAGCCAGCGTCCTACCAGCCAAGCCGTCAAAAAGGCCGCGCTCAAGGTCGCCACAATAATCACCAGCGACTGCCCGCCCACCTGTAAGACATAATGCAGATTCATTTCAAAGCCCAACAAGACTATCGACAGTTGCAGCACTTTCTTGCCGGTAAAACGCAGTCCAGATTCCACACTCTCGGGACGCTTCCAACCAGCCAGCAAGATCCCCAGTAAAATCGCAAAAACAGGACCTCCTACCAACGGAACCGCCTGTCCTAAAAGCCACGCCGGCACTGCCAAAAGCAGCGCCAACATAATTCCCGGCATTTGTTTCATAGTTCTTCGCTCCTTTCGTATCCAAATCCAGCATACCCCTTGTCGTCTCATATGTAAAATACTATAATTTTATATAATCAATAACAATTTACCTATGGAGGTGTAGGATGACATTTCGGCATTTGACCATCTTCTTGCAGGTCTGCGACAGCGGCAGCATGACCGCCGCCGCCAAAGCGCTTTTCGTAGCGCAGCCCTCGGTCAGCCAGGCCATTGGCGAATTGGAAAGCCATTACCAAGTTAAGCTTTTTGAACGTTTAGGACGCCGTCTGTATCTTACCGAACCAGGCAAGCGTCTCCTCACCTATGCCCGTCACATTGTCAATCTCAACCAGGAAGCCGCAGCCGCTATGCGCGAAGTCAGCGAGCATGGCATTTTGCGACTGGGCGCCAGCGTCACCGTTGGCACCTACTTGCTGGGCCCCTTGCTGCACCGTCTGAGCGCTGTCAAAGCGGATATTGAAGTCACTTCTTACGTCAACAATACCAGCGTCATTGAAAACGATCTTTTAGAAGACCGTCTGGATCTGGGCGTAGTCGAAGGAAAAATACAGTCTCCCTGGCTGGTAACGCAAAACTTCCAAGAAGACGAGATGGTGCTTGTCTGCGCACCGCAGCATCCCTGGGCGAAAGAAAAAAGCATCCGCGCCGCCCAGCTTGAAGGAGCTCCCTTTATTGTCCGCGAAGCCGGCAGCGGCACCCGCGAACTTTTTGAAGCCGTCATGACCAGCGCCGATCTGAACTGGAAGCTGGCCGGGTGCTACAACAACGCCGAAACTATCAAAGCCACCGTGGCCGCCGGTCTCGGGCATACCGTCATCTCCCGCCTGGCGGTAGCCAAAGAAGCCGCCCGGGGCGAACTGGCCATCGTCCCCGTAGAAGGCTTATCCTTTGTGCGCACCTTCAAGATTGTGTATCACAAAAACAAGTACCTCTCTCCGGCTATGCAATTCTTTATTGATTTGGTTCTGCGCACCCCTGCAGCGCAGCTTCTGCCGCCGCAGCCTTCTCAGGCCGCCGCTGGCGCAAGCAAAAGCAATCCCCCTCCGGCTAAAGATATTCCCATCTGGCTGTAAGAAAAATAAGGCCCTCCGCTTCTCAACGGATAATTGCGGCAACCAAAAAGCCTTTCTTGACTTCTCGATTTCCTCAACCTACAATTTAATTAACATAGAGTACTTTACACTGAGGAGGCTGCCGTCATGTCCAAGCCCCATAAGTCGTTGGACCTGCTCATTATCGGCGCCGGCATCGCCGGCCTGACTGCCGGTCTATATGCAGCTCGCATGAAGCTTGACACGTTGATCTTGGAAGATGCTCTGGTAGGCGGACAAATTCGCGACGCCTATATCGTGGAAAACTACCCTGGCCTACCCAAAGTCAAAGGCAGCGACTTGGTTAAAACGCTGGAACAGCAAGCCCTAGAAGCAGGCGCTGTTTTAGATGAATTCGACCAAGTCCTCAGCGCGAAGCTGACCGCCGCTGAAAAAATCGTAGAAACACACAGCGCCGTATACCAGCCGCAAGCGGTTATTCTTGCCGGCGGCATGGAGCGCCGCCAACTTCCCATTGTCGAAGAAAAACGCTTTCGCAGCCACGGCATTCATTACTGCGAGCTTTGTGACGGTCACCTGTATGAAGGAAAAACTGTCGCCGTCGTCGGCGGCGGCAATGCGGCAGCCGGGGCCCTAAAGGTTTTAAGCAAATACGCCAAAAAACTATACCTGATCCATCGTTCACCGCAAATGACAGCGGAACCTACGGAACAACAAGCAGCGCTAGACTTGCCTAATACAGAATTTCTTTTCCAAACCCAAATTCTCTCCGCCGCCGGCGAAACAGAGCTGCAAAGGGTTGTCGTGGAAAATGTCCATACTAAGGAGCAGCGAACACTGGACTTGGACGGTATTTTCGTCAATATTGGCGTCATTCCCAGAACCAGCCTGTACAGCCAAGATATTACCCTGCACGCCAGCGGCCACATTATCGCAGGGGAAAGCTGCGAAACCAATGTTCCCGGTGTCTTCGCCGCTGGCGATATCCGGACTAAACCCATCCGGCAGCTGACAACCGCCGCTGCCGATGGTACCGTAGCGGCTCTTTTAGCAGAACGGTATCTAACCAAGCAGAAGGACACGAAAATTAAACAGGAGTAAAGGGAGTAGATGGAGGGATCGCAGAGGGTCACGACGGCAATGATTGTATTTGAGACTTTTATTGGACCAAGACGGTCCGCAGGACGAAAAAACGGGCTAAGGCGGATCACAATTATATAAAATCTATATATGAGGGGGTCTTTACCATGATTAAAGTCTATTCCATTCCCGACTGTCCCTGGTGCCAAAAGGTCAAAAAGTACCTTGAACTGCGGCAAGTTAAATTTCAAGAAGTCAACATTGAAAGCGATCTAGAAGGCCGCAAGGAACTGCTGGCGCTGACCAAACAATTGAGCGTCCCGGTTACCAGCATCAACGGCCGCCTGATTGTCGGCTTTGAACGCGAAGAACTTGACGAAGCCCTGGCAACGGTTGCAAAGTAACCGCCTGACTTATTACATTTATTTCTCTGTTCCCCTCTGCTTACTCTGTTACTCTGAGTTCCGTCCAATATCTCCTTAAACCACAAAAGCCTGTTTCCGCCTAAAGGAAACAGGCTTTTCTATGTAGAAACAGAGTAGCAACTTTATATTTTACACAGAAAGAAGGAACCTGCATGCGATTATATCCACGAATTTTATTGCCGTTCTTCTTTTGCCTGCTCGTCTTTAGCAGCGCCCACGGCGCTCCCCTAAACTATGCCTCCTCCGGCAACTGGGCCTTTCAAGGAGAACCGGCAAAATCAGGACACGCGGTAGATGTCTTTTTCGTCTGCCCCACTGCCTACATGGGCAGCGCCGAACAGCATAACATGCCTGTAGACGACCCGCAGGCCCGCCAATTCTTTCTTGGCGCCACCCTCATGGAAAAAGGCATTTACGATCAAGAATGTAATTTTTACGCCCCCTACTACCGCCAAGCTTCTTTATCCATGTACAAGCTGCCGCGCCAGCAAAGCAGTCCTTATTTCTCTCTCGCCTATGAAGATGTCAAGGCGGCCTTCACCTATTACCTGAGGGAATACAACCAAGGACGCCCGGTGATTCTTGCCGGGTTCAGCCAGGGAGGCGACATGGTGCTGCGCCTGATTAAAGACGTATACCGCGATCCGGCATTACAGCAAAAATTGGTCGCCGCCTATGCCATCGGCTGGCCGGTCACTCCGACAGAAGCCATGCAGTATCCCCAGTTAAAAATGGCGCAACATGCCGCAGATACAGGCGTCGTTATTTCCTTCAATACCGAAGCTCCAGAGGTAACCTCTTCCTTGCTGGTGCCGGAAAAAACATTGAGCATCAACCCGTTGAACTGGAAAACCACCAGCGAGCCTGCCGACAAATCGCTGAATCTCGGGGCCGTCTTTGTCAACTACCACGGCGAAATCACCAAAGAAGTTCCGCAGCTTACCGGCGCCTACTTGGATCCGACGCGAGGCTCTTTGAAGGTTACCGACATTGACAGCGCCGACTACCCTCCTATGCTGGATCTCTTCCAACCAGGAGTCTACCATGTGTATGACTACCTCTTCTTTTATCGCAACCTGCAGCAAAACGTCGCTGACCGTATCAAAGCCTACGAAGCTAAGCACGGGCTGAAGCAAGCGTCGTAGAGAATGAGAAGGCACGAAACGCAGGGATTGAACAAGAGAACCTGAGTCGCGTGAGGGTGCGCAGGAGAAAAACATGGTACGGGATTTTGAACAGGAATAAATGTAGGGCAGCGGCGACGACGATCATTGTATTGGAGACTTTTATTGGAGCAAGACGGTCCGCAGGACGCAAAAGAGGGCTACGGCGGAGCACAGTTTCGCCTGTTTGAGCGCAACGAGTTAAGAAACTGCCGCCTTCGCCCGCTTTTGCGAGACGCGCGCAAATCTTGTCTCCAATACAATGACGCTGCCAACAAAGGCGATTCTCGCTTAGAG
>NZ_JAQUZF010000062.1:0-6875 GCF_028691475.1 Anaeromusa sp. | reverse complement strand
AGCACAGTTTCGCCTGTTTGAGCGCAACGAGTTAAGAAACTGCCGCCTTCGCCCGCTTTTGCGAGACGCGCGCAAATCTTGTCTCCAATACAATGACGCTGCCAACAAAGGCGATTCTCGCTTAGAGAGCAAAAATACGTAACAACTCCGCAATAGACTGCCTCTTCTCCCCACTCTCTTCGACGTATGATAGAGCATAAGGAAGGTGATTTTCATGCTTACGACACGCATTATCCGCGCTCCTCGTCCCAATACGGTAGCCATGCTGCTGCGCCGTACAGCGCCAGAGGCTAAAAAACAGCTCGAAGGCCTTCATTTTGACGCCATCGGCCTGATTCAAACCGACGTGCCCAGCCTCTTCTATTTCGCCGATATTGCCCAAAAAGCCGGTAATGTTGTAGCAGCGGAAATTGTCGGCAACTGCCCCCAGCATATCAATACTATGGCTTTTTCGGCAACAACGAAGCGGTCAACGCCGCTATCGCCTCTATTCAACTGGCGGAAAAGCAGTAGGAATGAAACCGTAGCAGAACGTAACACAGAGTAACAGAGAAAGGCCAGAGGAGTAAAAAAAGGGTTAATGAGGCTGCGGCGGCCGTGAGTTAAAATCCCCTTTCGCGTATTTCGTGTATTTCGCGGTTCGTTATCCATACCCCCGCCAGTCCTCCTTTCCCAGCCTCTCGAAACTTATAAATTCTGCTATAGAGAAGAAGCAGGCCTCTTCCGGCAACCGGAAGAGGCCTGCGCTTATCTACGGGGCGATGATTGAGGCGGCGCTACGACATTCGGACGGTCATGATGTTCCCGCTTACCTACGGCGCTGGTTTTGACGCTCTGCCCTTCCCTGGCTTCATCACCAGGTTTATAGGCTGTCTCCGACAACGCCACTTTGTAAGCGGAATGCTCATTCTTGGAAAACTCACGCTGCGCCTCGTAGGTCGGACACACAAGCCAAGCTGCTTTTTCCTCTACCTCCACTTTTACAAACAACAGATTGAGGCCGCAAAAACCACATTTGCGATCGGTCAGTTCTTGCACGGTCGCTTGGCCTAAAGGTTTTGCTTTTTTCCCCGTTTTCATAACCAACCCTCCCTACTAATGATCTACCTATATGGCACCACATCCTCCAATAAATGTCAATTTATTTTTTGACTATTCTTTCTTCTTTTGCTTTTATTATGTTTCTTGAATGCTGCAGGGCCCGCCAGCCGCAAAAAAGAGCCGCACCATTAGAAAGCGCTATCAGCAGCCCCATAGGCCAAAGAGCGCTTCCCCCCAAGCCGACTAAAGGAGACACGGCCGCCCCAAAAACAAACATCACCAATCCCAGCAATGCCGACGCACTGCCAGCCGCTTTGGCCTGATCTTGAATGGCCAAAGAAAAGCTGGTAGTCATCGTAGAGCCTACACAAGCCACCATGAGCCACAACGCGCCCAAGACCGCCCAAAGAGGGCCGCCCAAAACAAGCACAGCCAATAACACCAAACTGGCTGCCGCCGAAACGCCCAGAGATAGGCGCATTAAAAACATATCGGAATAGCTGCGATTAAAGCGGCTGACCAACTGTGTCGTCAATAGCGCGCCCAAGCTATTCACGGCAAAACAGAGGCCGAACGCCTGCGCTGACAAGCCAAAGCCGCCTTGGAGTACAAAAGGAGACCCTGCAATATACGCAAACAGCCCGCCTCCCACAAAACCCTGGACCAAAACATAGTAACGAAAAGAACGATTGCCCCACAAGGAAACGAAGGAGGCTAACAGGGCCTGTCCATTGGCGGGAACACGGTTTTTCTCCGCCAATGTTTCTTTTAACCCCAGCCAAGCCCCTGCCGTCAGCAGCACTCCCAATATCCCTAAGACAATAAATATACCTTGCCAGTTGGTGACTTGCAGCAACAAACCGCCCAACGTCGGCGCCAGCGTCGGCGCGACGCTATGCACCAACATAAGGAGAGAGAAAAAACGGGTAAGCTCCGCCCCTTCGTACAAATCCCTAACCATCGCCCGGGAAATTACAATGCCCCCAGCGCCAGCCAGTCCCTGCAAAAGACGCACTCCCGCCAATTCCCATGCGGATGTCGCAAAAGCGCACCAAAACGACGCCAAGGAAAACACGCCCAACGACAGCCATAACGGCCGATGACGCCCCACAGCATCACTATAAGGCCCCATCAAAAGCTGCCCCACGGCCAAACCCAAGAGTGACGCAGTCAGGCTCAGCTGCACCTGGGACGGCGTAGCGCCGCCAAGACTTTGCTGCATCAACGGCAGCGCCGGCAAATACAAATCGGTGCAAAGGGGACCCATGGCGGAAATCATACCCAACAGGCACGCTAGCCAAAGGCGCTGCATCTTCCCGGGCTGCGCCAGCGTTATTTCTTCTTGCTGTAAACAGCTATTAGTTTTCATAAAACGCTTCCTTCCTGCTGTCTTTTATACCATTGTAGCACTATGATGTTACAATTCCATTTCATTTCAACAAGTATCTTCCTGTAAACCTAACCCCGCTGCAAGAAGTTCGGTTTTGTTTTTTTGTGTATGGCAGAGGAAAATAATCATTCCATGTGGAAATTCTTATTTTATTGCAAATTACAAGGAGTGAACAAATCATGAATAACTTTGAATACTATGCACCCACCCGGGTGATTTTCGGCAAAGACACGGAAAATCAAGTGGGACAACTCATTGCAGAGCAACAAGGTCAAACCGTACTGGTTCATTTTGGCGGCGGCAGCGTGCAACGTTCCGGCCTGCTGGACCGCGTCTACGCTTCCTTGGAAAAAGCTGGCCTAAAACACGTCAGCCTCGGCGGCGTCGTACCAAATCCCCGTCTTTCCAAGGTGCGCGAAGGCATCGAATTGTGCCGCAAGGAAAAAGTAGACTTTCTGTTAGCTGTCGGCGGCGGCAGTGTTATCGATTCCGCCAAAGCCATCGGCTATGGCCTAGCCTATGACGGCGACGTCTGGGATTTTTACTGCGGCAAAGCCCAGCCGCAAGCTTGCTTTCCAGTGGGAACCATTTTGACCATCGCCGCCGCTGGCAGCGAAATGAGCAACTCCTCGGTCATCACCAACGAAGACGGCTGGCTCAAGCGCGGCTGCACCAACGATCACAGCCGCTGTAAATTCGCCATTATGAACCCTGAGCTAACAGCCACGCTGCCTCCGTATCAGACTGCCAGCGGCTGCGCCGATATTCTCATGCATTCGATGGAACGCTATTTCAGCCCCCACGCCAGTATGGAATTGACCGACAGCATTAGTGAAGCCCTTATGCGCACTGTCATCCGCAATGCCCGCATCCTGGTTAAAGACCCGGCCAACTATAATGCCCGGGCGGAAATCATGTGGGCCAGCAGCCTTTCCCACAACGACCTCACCGGCCATCGCAGCCTGGGAGACTGGGCCTGCCATCAGCTGGAGCACGAATTGAGCGGCATTTTCGACGTGGCTCATGGTGCAGGCTTGGCCGCCATCTGGGGTAGTTGGGCCCGGTATGTTCAAAAAACCAATCCAGCCCGTTTTGCCCAGTTCGCCGTCAATGTCCTAGGTATCGCCAATAACTTCGCTTCGCCGGACAATACCTCTCTCGCCGGCATCAAATCCATGGAAAACTTCTACACGTCCATCGGCATGCCCACCTCTTTAAAAGAATTAGGCCTTGAAGTCAGCGATGCGCAGATTGATGAGCTGGCTTATAAGTGCAGCTTTGAAGGCAAGCGGACGATCGGCGCTTTCCAGGTTCTCAAGCAAGAAGACATGAAAAACATCTTTCTCTTGGCTCGGGGGTAAAAGAAGGAAGGAACGGGTTTTGAACAGGAGTAAAGGGAGTAGATGGAGGGCTCGAATGAGGGTTACGGAATACGGTATTTTTTAACAAGAGCCGAATCCCTCCGCCACTGTGGCGGCACCTCCCTTTAACAAGGGCGGCAAAGTGAAAGTCCCCCTTGCCAAAGGGGACGGACCGCAGGGCCAGGGGGATTTAGCGGGCGCAGCGGCAAAGATTATTTTTTCAAAAAACCTTTCGCGTCTTTCGCGTATTTCGCGGTTCGTTTTATAAATTCTGATACATTTACCAAAGGCGACTCCAAATAAGGAGCCGCCTTTTTTCTTTTAGCAAACCGTCAAAAGCAGTCGCGGCATTCCCGCAGCCCTCCCGCGTACCCTCCGGTCACTCACGCGGCTCTTGTTCGTCTTACTTTTTCACTTTTGCGCTCCGATGGCCTTTTCCAGGCGCGCACGGCTGATCTGCAAGTCGTAGGACGCTTGAATATAGTTCGTCTGCGCCTGCTGCAGCGCTACCTCCGCATCCATAACGTCCAGATTGGTCCCCACTCCAGCGGCATAGCTTTCCCGACTGATATTGAAATTAGTCTGCGCTTCTTCCACAGCGGTACGGGTAGCCTCGATGCGTTTCAGGGCTTCTTGCACCCGCAAATGGGCGTCGCTGATTTCCAGCGAAATAGCGTCTTTGGTTTGGCGTTCTTCTTCCCTCGCCGCCGCTTCGCCGGCTTTAGCCTGCTTGAGCTTGGCCTGGGCAGCTCCGGAATCGAAAAGATTCAGCTGCACAATCAGCATAGCCGTCCAGTCGCGATTCTTGCCGCCAAAGGCTTCATTATCATCCCAAGCGGTGCTGCCGGTTAGGGCCAAGCTTGGCTGCTTGCTGCTCCTGGCTTCCTTGATTTTTTCCTTAGCCATGACAACGCCAGCCTGGCTTTGGGCCATTTCCGGCCGTTTGGCAACGCCCTGCTCCACATAGGCCGCCATAGTTTCCTGCGGCGCCTCTTGGGCTGCCGGCTCCTGCAGCTTCAATTCGCCATGGAGCGGTAAACCGATGCGCTTATTCAGCGCATATTGGGAGAGTTGATAGGCGTTTTCCGCCTGGACGCGGCTGTTTTCGGCATTAGCCAGACGCACCTTGGTCTGCAGCACATCCCGCCAGGCCACAACGCCTTCGTCATACATTTGACGCACCTGCTTCAAATGTCCGGCAAAATCGCCCTCCGTTTGCCGGGCTACGTCCAAGAGTTTGCCGCTGCGCAGCACCTCATAGTACTCCACCATCGTATCGAGCTGCAATTGCTGCCGTACCGCCTGCACTTCCAAGGCGGATACCTGCTGTCCCAGTTTAGCCTGGGCGATGACGCTCTCGAGCTTGCCCCCCGTATACAAAGGCACACTGGCGCTGATTTTGTTACTGAAATAGTTGTAAGGAGAAACGGCAGCCATCGTCGACATCCAGGAAAGAGGCGCCGTAGAGCGCATTTCCGTATGCGTATAATCAACGCTGATTCCTTTGGCAGCCTGCGCTTCCCCCACGGCCCCAACCGCTTTCTCCTCATTCGCCGCAGCAATGCGCAGAACCGGATTACGCGCCATGGCCAGAGAAATACTTTCTTCCAGCGTTAACGCCGTAGGTTCTGCCGCTGCGGTACTGCTCCACAACGCCAGCGCCGCGCCCCAAAGGACGGCTTTTTTTGCCCATGCAGGCGTTTTTATGTTCACCTTGGTTCCCCCTATTATCGTAGCTTCTTTAGCTGCTTTTATTTGACCACCAGCACCGGGCACTTGGCTTGATGCACCACATAGCCGCTGACGCTGCCCAGAATCAAGCCGGAAATAGCTCCCAGTCCTCGGCTGCCAATGACAATCATATCGACCTTGTGCTGTTCTGCAAACTCTTTAATGACAATGGTCGGAGCGCCAGTCTCCACATGTGTTTTGATATTCACCGTTTCCGGCACGCTCGCTACGGCGGCGTCAATAATCGTTTTAGCAAAAGCTTCCGGCTTATCTACGGTGTAAAGAGGAATTTTGCAGCCGGAAATCTGCGACGCCAGCGGCAATTGCTGCGACAACGCCATTACATACAAGATATGCAGCTCCGCTTCGGTCGTTTTCGCCAAAGCAACCGCATGAGCCAACGCGGCAAAAGAGTTTTGGGAGCCATCAAGCGGCACCAGGATTTTTTTATACTTTATTTCCATCGTTTCTCGCTTCCCTTCAGTTTTCTTTTTCCGATGGCTGCTCCGCCACCGGCGGTTCCGCGCGATACAAGGTTGCATACATGACCGGCAAGACCAGCAGTGTCAAAACCGTAGCGCCCGCCAAGCCAGCAGCAATAGCCACCGCCATGGGACCCCAAAACATATTGGGAATCAGCGGAATCATGCCCAGTATTGCCGCCGCTGCCGTCAGAAGAATCGGACGAAAACGAACTACCGTAGCATTGATGATGGCGTCCCAAAGGGAATCCCCCGCCGCCAACTGCTGATCAATTTGGTCCATCAGAATAATGGTATTGCGCATAACAATACCCGCCAGCGCCAAAATGCCCAGCTGTACCACAAAGCCCATGGGGCTGCCGGTCAGGAACAACCCCAAGGCTACGCCGATTAAGCCCAAGGGCGCCGTGAGCAGCGTCAAAATCATTTTAGGAATGTTTTGCAGCTGAATCATCAAGAGAATCATAATGACAATGACCATCGCCGGCACGGTTTCCATGATATACCTTGCCGCCTTAAGGCTGTCCTCTTTCGAACCGTCGTATTCAATTCGATAACCCGGAGGCAGAGAAGCGCGCAAATCATCCATCTGATTGAAGACTTCCTCGGCTACGCTGTCGCCGGTAGCGCCAGGGAGAATTTCCGCCTGCACCGCAATCATCGGCTTCAGATTGCGCCGGTACATCAAGCCTTCTTCTGCATCATAGGATATTTTGGCAATTTGATCCAGCGGGATATAACGACCATTCCCCACATGAATGCTTAAATCTTTCATCCGCGACGGGTCGTTGCGGTCTGAAGCGTCAAAGCGGAAGAGCATGCTGATGGTTCGGTCTGTTTCTCGGTATTCCGACAGCGGCGCGCCCGAAA
>NZ_JAQUZF010000061.1:0-15557 GCF_028691475.1 Anaeromusa sp. | reverse complement strand
TTGGTGGAGACGAGGGGAATCGAACCCCTGACCTTTTGAATGCGAACCAAACGCTCTCCCATCTGAGCTACGCCCCCATAGATGCGGCATTGATAACCGCCGAGATTTATTATACATAAGTTCGGCAAAAATTACAATCCGTTCAAGCCATGTTTTTCTCTGTTTTTTGAGCTTCTTCTTCTTCTTTCTGCCGTTTTTCTTCCTCACGGATCTCATTCCAAGCATCACGTGTCATTTTGAAGACATTGCGCTCGCCCCGGGCCAGGGGATTAGAAATCACTTGATTAAAATACAGCTTAGCCCGCTGGTAATTGCCAAGGCGCCGCAGTAATTCGCCGACCAGATACGTCAGCGTCACTTCCGTCATATTGCCAATAGGCATCCGTTCCTTCGACAAAGCCTCTTCATAAGCCGCCACCGCTTTTTCCAGTACACCGCGCTCTTCTTCCTGCTTGCCTTCCAAGCGGTAGACCCAGGCCAATTTGAGCAGCAACCCGCCCAGCCTGCTTGCTGGAGCCTTCACAAGTTCCGCATAGAAAATCGCCATCTTATAAGCGTTAACCGCTTTTTCAAAGGTACGCTCTCCTCCCAGGTCCAGATGCACATCCCTGCCAGCTAAGAATGCGCGAATTTTTTCTACCGCCGCTGGCCCCGGTTCGCAGAACCAACTGTCTGCGCCAGCATAGCCGCAATGATTACACACCCAAACACTATAAAAATAAGGATTGAAATCTTTAAAATGTGTGCAGAAGTCCGTATCTTGCACTCGCATAGGCACTCGGCTTTTCACCTGAGTTGCTTCGAACTCATTCTGACAAATGGGACATTTTTTCTGAGATACATAGGTATATTCCGACATAATCGTCTCAACACTCCTTGCTTTGACGTTCACCATAAAATCTTCTTAAATCAGCATAGCATGATTTTCCCGCAAATTCAAATGCAAGCTTCCCGCTCCACAGTCCACATACGATAAAAGGCGCCTTGCTTTTCAAGCAATTCCCTCATGCAGCCTCGCTCGACAACACGCCCCTGCTGCAAAACCAGAATTTCATCTACAGCCTCCAGCCCCTGCAGGTGATGCGTGATCCACAGAACCCCTTTATCTACCGTTATCAGCCGCAGCAGCGAGATAATTTCTTGGGCCGTCACTGCATCCAAGCCGGCAGTCGCCTCGTCCAGCAGCCAATAAGGAGCCTCCTTCAAAAGCGCCCTGGCAATGGCCAGTCTCTGCCGCTGTCCTCCCGAAAGGCCGCCGCCTCCCTCGCCGACGGAACGTTCCCAGCCTTGAGGCTCGGAGTCCAGCCAGGATAGCATCTGCGTCCGCGCCAGCACCGACCGCAGCTCATCTAGGGATGCTTCCGGGCGAGCCACCCGCAAATTGTCCGCTAAGGACAAATGAAAAAAATAAGATTGCTGCGGCACTACGGCAAAATGGCTGCGCCAACTTTCCTCGCTGCAAGCGTCCACCGCCATTTCTCCCAGCGAAATGGTTCCTCCTGTCGGCTGACGAAACCCCAGCAGCAACGCCAGCAGCGTACTCTTACCTGCGCCGCTGGCGCCAACAACGGCAATGCTTTTTCCCGCTTCTAAGGAAAAAGAAATATCTTGCAGCGCCGGTGCCAAATTATCCGCATATAAAAACGACAGATTGCGCACCTCCAGCTTGCCCCCTGCGCACGCCATTTCTCCTTTTTCAGGCCGTTGCCTCGCGGCAGTTTCCAAAATTCGTTCAGCTGCCGCTGTACCATCGGCTAAATAACGGGCAGCCGCAGGCATAAGCAGAAAAAACTCGCCTAAGGCCAGCACGCTTAAGGCTAATACTGATAAATCCACGCCAGACCATTGCCCGTTTCGCACCAAGGGAAGGCCGCCCCACAGCAAGAGCCATAACGCTCCATAGCCTACAGCCATGCCAAACGCTTCCCCCGCACCGCTAAGCAGGCTCTGCCGCCGCTGCGCCATAGCCAGACGCTGCGCCGCTGCGCCCAAGCGCTGCGCCTGCTCCTGAGTTTGGCGAAAAGCCCAGAGTTCTCCCAGCCCCCCCAGCAAATCGCCCGCCGCCGTCTGCAAGCGTTCCCGCTCCGCCGCCACCGCTTCTGCGCCGCGCCGCCACGAACCGGCCAACCACAACGGCAGAATTACCGCCGCCGTCAAGTACGCTCCCAACACCACCAGAGCCGGCCAAGGACCTACAAAGAACCACGAAAAAAGAGCAAAAGCCAGGCAGGAAAAAAACGCCGTTGCCGGCGGCAAAAAAGCACGTAAAAATAAGTCTTTCAAGACCTCCACGTCGCCTACCAAGCGGTCCAGCAAGGAAGCCGCGCTTTGCGTCCCCAAATAAAACGGCGCTAACGGTTCAATGCGTCGGTACAGCCATACACGCAAATGCGCCAAAATGCGAAACGTAGCATCATGAGATACATAACGCTCGCCGTAGCGGCAAACAGCTCGGGCAATCCCAAAAAACCGCACGCCAACAATAGCCAGTGATAAAACCGTAATGGAAGGATGCAGGGCCGCCATGGCGATCAACCAAGCCGATGCAGCCAACAGACCCAGCCCCGCCGCACCAGTCAGCCAAGCCAGCAGCAGCGCCAGCAGCATACTCAGCCAAGGCTTCGGCACGCAGCGGAGCAACGTCCACAGCGACTTCATACGCTCGCCCCCTTTGCAGCAGACAACAACGCCGCATACGCCCCTTGCTGCGTCAGTAATTCTTTATGATTTCCCGCCTCAATAATTTGGCCGCTTTCTAAAACAGCAATTTGATCCGCTCGCCGCACCGTACCTAGGCGGTGCGCAATTACCAGCACCGTTCTGCCTTGACAAAGCCTCTCAAAAGATTGCTGCAAAGCGGCTTCGCTTTCCGGGTCCAAGCCGCTTGTCGCTTCGTCGCAAAGCAGCACCGGCGCATCCGCCAAAAAGGCTCGCGCCAAAGCCACGCGCCGCCTTTCCCCGCCGGACAATTCTACGCCGCCCGCCCCTAACATCGTCTCATACCCTTTGGGCAAGGCAGCCGCCAGCGCTGCTCCTCCAGCCAGAGCAAACGCCGCTTCCACTTCTTCCTCTGACGCCTCCGGCTTGGCCAAACGAATATTCTCAAGCAAGCTGGTCTGGAACAAATATGGCTGTTGCGGCACATATGCCACATGCCGCAGCCACGCTTCAATTCCCGCCGCATTCAAGACACGTTCATTGATGCGAATACAGCCTGCTGCAGGCGCCATCATGCCTAAGAGCAAAGACATTATCGTGCTTTTGCCAGCGCCGCTACTTCCCACCAAAGCAGTTATTTTCCCTGGCTGCAATTGCAGTGAAACATGCCGCAGCACCTCTGCACCGCCCTCATACGCAAACGACACATCTTCCAACGCCACTGTTACAGGCCCGGTAAAACGCCAAGTTTCCGGCTCCTGCTGCAGTGCCTGCTCCGCTTTCAATAACGAATAGATGCGCTCCGCCGCCGCTTTCCCCGCCAAGGCCGCATGAAAATGCGCTCCCAATTGCCGCAGCGGCTGGTAAAATTCCGGCGCTAAAAGAAGCACAAACATAGCATCGTAAAACTCCATGCTTCCATAAAGCAAACGCAACCCCACCGCCACGGCAATCAAAGCCGTGCTGATCGTCGCCAATAGTTCCAGCACCAATGCCGAAAGGAAGGCCACTTTCAGTACATCCAAGGTCACCTCGCGAAAATCCTCACTAGCCGAAGCAACACTTTTCACAGTCTGTTTGCTGCGGCCAAAAAGCTTCAAAGTCAGCATGCCCTGCAGCATGTCATAAAAATGCGCTCCAAGGCGTTGCAGGCGATCCCACTGCTTACGAGTACGCCATTGCGCCATCCGACCAATGAGCGTCATAAAAATAGGTATAAGAGGCGCCGTTACCAGCATCAAAAGCGCTGACGGCCAGTCCCGCGGCGTAATAACCGCTAAAATTAACAGCGGCACCGCCGCCGCCGCAAAGAGGCTAGGCAAATAGCGCACAAAGTACGCTTCTAAGTGTTCTACCCCGTCTCCTAAGACGGCTAACAGCTCACCCGTAGCTTCGCTGGCCCCGCGTACCGGCCCCATGGCTAAAAGCTGCCCCGCCAACCGCCGCCGCAAGGAAGTCTTTATGGCCGCCGCCAAATACGCGCCACAAGATTCACCGCCCCAAAACGCCAGCACTCGCAACAACAGCACGCCGCCCAAAAGCAGCCACTGCCCATGTAGTTCTTCCAGGCTGCTTCCTTGCAGAAAAACGCCGTCTAAAAGTGCTGCTATAAGCGCCGCCTGAGCAACCGCTAAAACGGCGCCAGCCAAACTAGAGGTCCCTAGCAAGACCAGTTTGCCTTTACAAGACAGCGCTTCTTGCAGCAACCGTTTTTGCCCCATCTTTGCCTCCAAAGTATTATCTATCTTACCGTATGCTTTTCGACACAGCTGCACAATTCCCTTTTGTCAAATCTTTCCGAGAGATTGAACAATATTAAAAAGGACGATCAAGAGAAAACGCGCTTCTCTCGACCGCCCTTTGCTGCTTTATTTCCAGTCCGAATCTTAATTCCTACCGCCCGCCGCACGGGCCAAAGGCTTTTCCGACGTCTTATGCAAGCCGAAAGCATAATAACAGGCCAAAAGCAGCCCAAACCAGGCCGGCGCTACATAGAGGGCTACGCGCGTATCCGGGTCAAAGGCCATGACGATGACTACAAAGACCAGAAACGCCAACGTAGCCCAGTTGCTCACCGGATACAACAAGGACGGGTATTTTAGCTTCGCTACCTGCTCCGGCGTCAGACTCTGGCGAAAACGCATCTGCGCAATCAAAATAATCGCCCACACCCAAAGGGCGCCCGACGTAGCCACGCTGGTCACATAAACAAACACCTGCGCCGGAACCAAATAGTTCAGAATTACGCCGATAAACAAGAAACAAAAAGACACCAAAATGCCGTTGAGAGGCACGCGGTTTTTGCTCAGTTTACCGAAGCAAGCCGGCGCCTTGCCCTGCAGCGCTAGGTTATAGAGCATGCGGCCGGTGCTGAAAATCCCGCTGTTACAGGAAGAAAGAGCCGCCGTGAGCACAACAAAGTTAATAATGCCCGCCGCCGCCGCGATGCCCAACTTTTTAAAGGTAAAGACAAAGGGACTGCCGATGGTCCCCAGTTGATTCCAAGGATAGAGACTCATAATAACGACCAAGGCCCCTACGTAAAAGACCAAAATGCGCCAAAACACCTTGTCAATCGCCGCGGGTATGGTTTTCTCCGGATTACTGGCTTCCCCGGCAGCTACGCCGACCAGTTCAATACCCAAATAGGCGAACATCACCATCACCAAGGACATGACAACGCCTTCAACGCCCATCGGCATAAAGCCGCCATGGGCGACCAGATTCGTCAACCCCGTCGGAATCCCGTCGTTGCCAAGGCCAAAGAAAATCATCATCGCCCCAACGACAATCATCACCAAAATGGTAATAATTTTAATCATGGCAAACCAAAACTCAAACTCCCCAAAGGCGGACACCGCCACCACATTGACAATGGTCATAGCCACCAAGGCCAGCATGGCCGGAATCCACTGCGGCACGTCGGGAAACCAAAACTGCACATACACCCCTACCGCCGTAATCTCCGCCATACAGGTCACTACCCACATAAACCAATAGGTCCATCCGGTAATATAACCTGCCAACGGACCAATAAACTTGTTGGCATAGGCGCTAAAAGAGCCGCTGACCGGATAGGCTACCGCCAGCTCCCCCAAGGAGCGCATAATAAACAGAATAAAGATGCCGCCAATGATGTACGATAGCAAAAGCGCCGGCCCCGCTGTCTTAATCGCCGTTGCCGAGCCTAAAAACAAGCCTACGCCGATAGCTCCGCCTAAAGCGATTAGCTGAATATGCCGTTCCTTTAACCCTCGTTCTAAATTTTCTTCAAATTCTTTTCCTTTCACCGCGAACTGTACCCCCTTGTGTATTGCCTGCAGCGCTTTTTGTTTCCATAGTATTCACAATTATCCTTCTTTTATCTGGTAAAGTCAACCATCTGTAAGCTGCAATACTGTATACTTTACCATTTTTCGACACACAAAGAAAGAGCGATAGAACAGGCCGGAGAACAGGGCTTGAACGATACGCTGGATGCGCCATGGAGGGGCTATAAACATCGAAAAAGCCGCCGTCAAAACGACGGCGGCAAATTGCAGGGTTCGGAACCTTAACGGTTGTCTACCTTATCCATACAGTAGAGGTCATGCTGCTCCATGCGATGCCAAGCCAGCTTTTCGTACTTTTCCTCGCCATTAGCCATGTTGCAGTAAGGATCAATGGAAATACCCCCTCGCGGCAGGAATTTCCCCCATACCTCAATGTATTTCGGCTGCATCAGCTTGAACAAATCCTTCATGATAATGTTCACTACATCCTCATGGAAATCTCCATGATTACGGAAGCTAAGCAAATATAGCTTTAACGACTTGCTTTCCACCATCTTCTCACCAGGAATATAGCTAATGTAAAGAGTGGCAAAGTCCGGCTGTCCTGTCATCGGACAAAGGCTGGTAAACTCCGGGCAATTGAATTTCACCCAGTAATCATTGCCTGGATGCTTGTTTTCAAACGCCTCCAGCACCTCCGGCGCATAAGCGTACTGATACTTTGTATTCTGGCTTCCTAAATGGCTGATGCCGGCCAGTTCTTCCTTGCTTCTCGACATATTGTCTCTCCCCTAGCTTTGTTTTGCAGTCCCACAGACTATCTGCCAGTATCTTACCATACTTCGGCCTATTCGCCTATCCATATTGACAAACGCCGCCAAAATTCTGTTTTCTCTCCCGCCCTAGTGAGTTTCAACGCTTCGGCAGATATACCGTACGCTCTAGCTGTTCCAGCCAAGCCCCTCTTTTATGATCGAAGGTCTTAACTACCACCCGGTCCGGGTATAAATAGAGCGAATTCGTCCAGATGGTTTCCCGATCCATGTCGGCATTGTGAATATTGGTCACTTGTCCTGCATATACATTGACAGGCGCTGCGAAGCTGGCATTGGTCGCCGGCGTATGGGTATGCCCTGACACCCAAAGAAAAATTTGCGGATGCCTTTGAATAAGCTCCGCCAGCGCCGCTTCCGGCTGGGCGATAAAATTAGGCGTATTGGCTTCTTTATTATATGGCGCTAGTGTTCCCGCCAAGGGCGCATGAAAAAAGACGATGGTCGGCAGCTGCGGCTTGGCCTCGAGCTGCTGCTGCGCCCAGGCCAGCTGCCGCGGTGAAAGCTCTGTCAAATACTTGCCGTCTAGGGAGTCCGGCGAAAGAAACAGTAACAAATAGCCTGCTTCTTGCTTACTATAATACACTTCCGGCAAATGAAACGCCGCCTTAAAGCGCTCCAGTTTTTCCTGACGTTCTCTTTCATCCGCCCGCAGGTGTTTTCCCTTTTCCGAAAGTGTATCCGCATACATATAGTCATGATTTCCCACCATAGGAAAAAGCGTTTTTTTCAGCGCATCGAAATAGCGAACTGCATACGCATATTCTTCTACCGTGCCCCGCTCCGCCGTAATATCGCCCAGCACAGCCACTTGCGCTACATCGTCCCAAGCATTAATATCTTGCAGCGTTTTTTCCTTAGCCGCTTCAATTCGCAGCTGTTTCGCCACATCCTGCACCACTTCGGTTCGCACCGGCAAGTGCGCATCTGCCATAAGTACGATACGACTATAAGGCGCTGCAGCTCTGGGTTGAGGCAGCCAATAAGACAGCAAGCAAAGTCCCACTACAGCCATGCAAATAAACGCAAGAGGTCCTCGCCCGCGTTGCCAAGGCTTCACCATTCCCCCTCCTTAAGAAAAGCTACGGCGCGCAGCAACTGCCGCGCACCGTAACTTTCACTCATAATCCGAATTACTTTCCTGTATGGCCTCATAGGCCGCCACAATTTCCGCTTCCACCGTCAAAAAAGCTTTGATCACCAGCGGATCAAACTGGCTGCCGCTGCCTTTTTGTAAAATCTGCCGGCTTTCTTCGTGACTTAACGCCGCCTTGTAACAACGACGCGAACGAAGAGCGTCATATACGTCAGCTACCGCCATAATACGCGCTGAAACCGGAATCACGCCGCCATTCAAGCCGTCCGGATAACCCGCCCCATCCCACCGTTCATGATGCCAGCGCACAATTTCAATGCACGTAGCCAAAAACATATTGTGAGGGTACCGTTCGCGCACCGATTCCAAGGTATGCGCGCCAATCAGCGTGTGTTCTTTCATCTTTTCAAATTCCGTCGGTGTCAGACGGCCCGGCTTGAGCAGAATTCCATCGGGAATGCCAACCTTGCCAATGTCATGAAGCGAGCTGGCTTGCTCCATGGTCCGCACAAAGCTATCATCCGTTACTTCACCGCACTCCGGAAGCTGCAGCAAGGCTTCCGCCAGCAAGCGGCAGCAAGTACGCACCCGTTCCAAATGATCGCCGGTTTCGTCATCGCGAGACTCAGCCAATTTGGCCAACGCAAAGATGGTGCTCAACTGGGTATCGGCAATCTCCTTGACCTGCGCCGCCACCATTTGTTCCAGATTTTCCTGGTAAAAATGCAGCTGCAAATGCGTGCGCACCCGCGCCTCAACCTCGGTAAACTGGAATGGCTTGGTCACATAATCTACGCCACCGGCTTCGAAAGCCTCCAATTTTGCCTTCGCATCTCCTAGAGCGCTAATGAAGATAATGGGGATTTGCCGCCACTGTTCCTGTTCTTTCAGCCGCTTGCAAACCTCAAAGCCATTCATTTCCGGCATATTGATATCCAGTAAAATCAAATCCGGCGCTTGCACCTGCACCGCTTTCAGCGCCAACGCCCCAGACGGCGCCAAACGCACTTGATAGCCTTCTTCTTTAAACATCCGCGCCAAAAGTTCCAAGTTATCCGGCATATCATCGACTACCAGCAATAACGGTTGACGGTTAAACATCGTTTGCTTCACGAAAGGCCCTCCTTCGGCTGCAGCAATTCCAACATCGTTTCAAAAGAAAAAGCCCGCGCCATTTTTGCCAGTTTTTCCGCCAATTCACTATCCAATGCTTTGACTTCCTCCAAGAGATTCAATGTTAAATAATAGTCCCCGCTTTCCACCGCCCTATACAACTCCATCCGCAGTCCGGACGGTAAAACATCGAGTTCCTCGCGGCGTATTTTTTCCAAACAGGTCTTTTCTAGAGCCAGCGGTTCCTCTTCCGCATACTGATACTCTACCGCAATGGCTGTTTTGATTTTATTCAGTAATTCCCCTTCGCGGAACGGTTTGCTCAAATAATCATTGGCGCCTTCGTCAAATATTTTCTGCCGCTCATCATGAAAGCTGCTCGCCGTAACAGCGATAATCGGCACCTGTTCGTCTTTCAGCCGGATGCGTTTGAGGACCTCGTGTCCGTCCATAATCGGCATCCTCATATCTAAAAGCATCAAATCCGGCTTCCACGACTCATACAGTTCCAACGCGGCCTGCCCATGCTGCGCACAGCGTGTCTGAAAGCCCAGCGGCTGCAACAGCTGTGTCAAAAGCTCGCAGTTTACATGCTCGTCGTCGACCAGCAGTACTTTGGGCTTTTTGTCTATAACACGCAAAACACGTCGTTCTTCCATTACAATCTCTTCATCACCGGCTTGTTGCACAAGGACCTGCAGCGTAAAGAGGCTGCCCGCGTCGCGCTGACTGTGCGCTACAATTCTCCCGCCCATGAGCTTGGCATATTCCTGGCTGATGGCTAAGCCCAACCCTGTGCCGCTGCCTTGAGCCTTGCCAGCGTGAAGCTGCTGAAACGGCTTAAAGAGCTGTTCCAGTTCTTTCTGGTTCATGCCAGAACCGGAATCTTCCACTTCCAGTTCAAGCCGCACATAACCGTCTCCCGCTTCCTGGGCTTGCACGCGCAGCGCCACAAATCCCTCTTGGGTAAATTTCAAGGCATTGCCCATTAGATTCAGCAAAATCTGCCGCAGCTTGCCTTCATCCGTTATAATCCGCTCCGGTACGGCTTCGCCCCGTTCCAGCACAAAACGCAGCCCCTTTTCCTCTAAGCGCAGTCGGAACATCTGCTCCACCTCACGCAAAAGCTTATCCAGCGAGCAAGGCGCCAGCTGCAATTCCGTACGACCAGCCTCCACTTTCGAAATTTCCAGAATGTCGTTGATCAAGCGCAGCAAATGTTCCCCCGCCGTATGAATGCGTTCTAAGTGCTCCTTTTGGCTGGGAGAAAGCGTTTCGTCCCGTTGCAACAACTGTCCAAAACCTAGCACAGCATTCAACGGCGTACGAATTTCATGAGACATATTGGCCACAAAAAAGCTTTTCGCCAAATTGGCCGCTTCCGCCGCCTCCTTGGCCGTAATCAATTCAGCATTTACAGAAATCATTTCTTCATTCATCGCCATGAGTTCCTGCGTACGTTCTTCCACTTTGCATTCCAAATCATTTTTAGCTTGCCGCAGCTTTTCTTTCGTTTCTTTCAAAAGCGTTATATCGCGAATGACCCCAACAATGAAAGGCTCCCCTTGTTCGTTCGTGTAGAGCTTCTTTTTTGTTACAATCGTATATTTATTTCCACTTACATCGGTAAAGGTTTCTTCATTTACACTTTCCCCGCCGTTAATAAACACCCGTTCATCTTGGTCCCAGAAGACTTTTGCCTCTTCCGGCGGGAAATAATCATAGTCGCTTTTCCCTTGGATATCCGTCGCTTCTTTCCCCATCATACGACACAACGCTTCATTAAAGAGCACCCATTGGTGCGCCCGATTTTTGACAAACACAGGGTCGGGAATGGCTTGAATGATTTTATCCAGATAGTTGCGCGAAGCTACCAGCGCCGCCTCCGCCTGCAACTGTTCCGTCACATTATGCCAGACTAGAAGCAAGCACGGCTCGCCATTCAATTCCAGCGTATCGCCATAGCAGCGGCCAGAATATACTTCACCGCTCCTCGTTTGCCAAGATACCAATTGCCCCCGCACTGAGCCTTCGTCCGTCAAGGCTTGCACCATTTGCCGCCATTGTTTCCCCTCTTGCCATAAGCGGGCTTTGTCGAAGGACTGGCGGCTCATCTCACTTTGGGAATAGCCGAAGGTTGAAAAAAAAGCCGAACTCGCTTCCAGCAGCTGCAAATCCTGCATGCGAACAATCAAAATCACATCAACCGCCTGTTGAAACACTTTGGCGAACTTGGCCCCGGAACGCTCCAATTCGCGGGTATAACCGCGCAAAAGTCCATACAGCATCAGCGCAATAGCAAGGATATAGAGCGTGCCTTTTGCTGTCGCCACTAATGTTTTCATATGCTCTGGAAAAGGCAAGGCATACAAAAGCTGATCCGAGACTGCAATCCAAAGCCAGCTTGCCAGCACATATGCGGCAACAATCTTACCCGGCGTCAACCGGCTCCACTCATTTTTAAGCATATGCGGCCCCTCCTTTTCCATGCAAAAAATCCGCCTTCATTATTAAGTTTAAATTCCTTGCACCTATGTTGAATCCCTTCTGCGTAGGCAGAAAAGTCAAATATTTCTTCGTGCTGCCGAACAGGCGTCGCGGGATGATATGCAGGAGAAGGAAAGTGAGGGCTCAATGAGGCTGCGGCGGCGGTGATTGTATTTGAGACTTTTATTGGAGCAAGCCGGTCCGCAGGACGAAAAAGCAGGCTTCCCATTTGAAAAGCCTGCTTCTTGGATTGCTTTATTCCGGCAAATACGAGCAGCAATAATCCGCCACTTGCTTTACCTGCAGTTGAAATTTAGATTTTGCCGGCACTCGGAAGGAATCGCCGCTTTTGACCGTCCGCCAGGTACTTTCTCCCGGCAGCAGTACGTCCATCTCTCCTTGGAGGATTTCCATTAATTCCGCCGCATCGGTGCCAAATTCATATTCTCCAGGCAGCATAACGCCCAAGGTTTTGCGCGTACCGTCCGCAAAAAGCAGCGTCCGACTGGTCACCTTGCCCTCGAAGTAGATATTAGCTTCTTTTACGGCTGTCACATTTACAAATTCACTCATCATTTTCTCCTCCGCCACACTTACTGTTATCATAGTTGTACGTCAATGTTATTCTCCGCCCGCGCTTATACTCCTGCCCCTGTACAATTGTATACAATTACAGAGTCTTTCTTTATTATCGAAGCGATTTGCTGTATCATAAAATTAGTAAGGAGGTGCATCTTCCATGAACAAAAATGACCTGAGCATCTTAAAGGGAACTTTCCTTCATACCCCCTCGGCCGCCTCGTTTACTTGCCACAAGGAACACTATTTAGCAGTCCGCCAAGGCCGCATCGTATCCTTAACGCCGGAGCTGCCGGAGAAGTACGCAGGCGCCCCCATCGCCGATTACAGCGGCCACTTGCTAATTCCCGGTTTTGTAGATTTGCACACCCATGCTGCACAATTCCGCCAGCGCGGTCTGGGACTCGATTTGCCGCTCTTACCCTGGCTGGAAACGTATACCTTCCCTGAAGAACAGCGTTTTTCCTCCACTGCGTACGCGCAAGAAATATATGACGCTTTTGCCTCCGAACTGCTGTACCAGGGAACGACCCGTGTTGTTACCTGGGCTACCATTCACGAGGAAAGCGCTCGGTTGCTTTGCCAGGCCTTAGAAAAATACGGCCTGAGCGCCTATGTAGGTAAAGTCAGTATGGACTGCAACTGTCCTGAGTATCTTAAAGAAGATACGACCCAAGCCCTGGAAAATGCCGAGTCGTTTCTATCTTCCTATGTAAAAGGCCCCTTGGTGCGGGGTATCGTTACGCCGCGTTTTGCGCCCACCTGCAGTCGCGAACTGCTCCAAGGCCTAGGACAGCTGGCGGCGCGCTATCAAATGCCGGTGCAGTCCCATCTGTCCGAAAACAAAGAAGAAATCGCCTGGGTGAATCAGCTCTTCCCAGAGCGAGCCGGCTATCATGATGTCTATGACTACTACGGCTTATTCGGCCAAATGCCGACGCTCATGGCGCATTGCGTGCACCTTAGCGAGGCCGCGCTAGAGCGCATGCGCGAAAAACAAGTTTTTGCCGTGCATTGCCCTGATTCCAACCTCAACCTAGGCAGCGGCATCATGCCAGCACGGCGCTTCCTGGACGCAGGGGTTCCGGTAGGCCTCGGCAGCGACGTCGGCGCCGGACACACTTTCAGCATGCCCCAAGCCATCGTCCGGGCCGTGCAGCTTTCCAAGCTGGCCTTTTTGCAGGATGCATCGCAAAAGCCGCTTACTCTCAGTGAAGCTTTTTACCTGGCTACTAAAGGAGGCGGCCGTTTTTTCGGGCAGGTCGGCAGCTTCGAAGCCGGCTCTGAGCTAGACGCGCTGGTGCTGCAGCCAGCAAGACATCTCCAAACGGCTTCCCCTGTAGAGCAGTTGCAGCATTTTCTCTATACCCAAAATGCTGCCGCCATCACCACCCGCTACATTGCAGGCAAACAGCGTTCTTAACGCTGCACCGCCCCTCCATTTTCCGTGCCCTTTAAAGTAAAAATAATTCTAGCAGGAAAATACTTTTCTTTGTCGAAATTGTTTCTTAAAATGCTTTAGACGGAAAATTAAGACCTTATGTTTTTCTGCAGCATTTTTTGGTTTATGTGACCTGCATCACAGACGATGCGTAAAGCTCCTTGGTATACTACGTTTGTCAACAGAACTGCATTACCTATAACTTCAGCAGTTTTCACACGGATTTACTGTCACTTTGTATATTATAAGGAGGGAACACTATGTCAATGTTTTGCTTTCAGTGTCAAGAAACAGCTAAAGGAACCGGTTGCACCATGCGCGGCGTCTGCGGAAAGACCTCGGATGTAGCCAATCTGCAGGATCTTCTGATTTACACCCTTAAAGGAATTTCCGCGTATGCCTTGGAAGCCCGCGAAGCCAAGCTGCCTACAGGCGGAGCGGACAAATTCATCATGGAAGGCCTTTTTGCCACCATCACCAACGCCAACTTCGACAAAGAACGTTTTGTCGCTTGGATCAAGGAAGCCCTGGTAGTGCGCGAAGATGTCAAAAACGCCTTAATCAAAGCTGGCCTGACGCCTAAAGCCGCTCACGACAGCGCGTTGTGGCATGCTGACAACGTAGAAGCGTTTGAAGCCAAGGCGGCTACGGTCGGCGTCCTCTCCACGGAAAATGAAGATGTTCGTTCCTTACGGGAACTCATTATTTACGGCGTCAAAGGCATGGCTGCTTACGCCGAGCACGCTTATGTTTTGGGCTATGCGGACGACGCTATTTTCGCCGCTATGGAAAAAGCCTTGGTAGCCACCACCAATAACGCACTTAGCGCGGATGAACTAGTTGCCCAGGTTATGGAATGCGGTAAATTCGGCGTGGACGTTATGGCGCTCTTGGACAAAGCCAATACCACTACCTACGGCTCGCCGGAAATCACCAAGGTCAATCTTGGCGTGCGCAATAACCCGGCCATTCTTATCAGCGGCCACGATCTCAAGGATCTTGAAGAACTGCTGGAACAAACCAAAGGAACCGGCGTTGACGTCTACACGCACGGCGAAATGCTGCCGGCTCATTATTATCCCTTCTTCAAAAAATATGACAACTTTGTCGGCAACTACGGCAACTCCTGGTGGCTGCAGGATAAAGAATTCGAAACCTTCAACGGCCCTGTGCTGTTGACCACTAACTGTCTGGTGCCTCCTAAAGAGAGCTATAAAGATCGCGTCTATGTTACCGGTGTTGTCGGCTTTGAAGGGCTCAAAAAGATTGCTCCTCGCCAAGCCGGTAAAACCAAGGATTTCTCGGCGCTTATCGCCCATGCAAAACAGTGTCCTTCGCCTACCAAGCTGGAAGACGGCGAAATCGTCGGCGGTTTTGCCCATAACCAAGTGCTGGCCCTGGCTGACAAAGTCATTGAAGCTGTAAAAAGCGGCGCTGTAAAACGCTTCTTCGTTATGGCTGGCTGTGATGGCCGCATGAAGAGCCGCGACTACTACAGCGAGTTCGCCAAAGCTCTGCCGCAGGATGCCATCATTCTCACCGCTGGCTGCGCCAAATACCGTTACAACAAGCTGCCTCTCGGCGATATCGGCGGCATCCCCCGCGTTCTGGACGCTGGTCAGTGTAACGACTCCTACTCCTTGGCCGTTATTGCTCTGAAACTTAAAGAAGCTTTCGGCCTGGACGATGTCAACAAGCTCCCCATTTCCTACAACATTGCTTGGTACGAGCAAAAAGCCGTTATCGTACTTCTGGCGCTGTTGTACCTGGGTGTGAAAAACATCCACCTCGGTCCTACGCTGCCTGGCTTCCTCTCGCCTAATGTCGCCAAGGTTCTCGTGGAAACCTTCGGCATCGGCGGCATTACCAATGTTGAAGACGACCTGAAAATGTTCTTCTCCTAAAAAACGCCTTAAAGCCCGTCCTGTTGGACGGGCTTTTTTGATAGAATTACGGTTCTATAATAAATGTTGGGGTAAGCACGCAAGAGCATGTTTACCTCAACATTTTTTTGCACAAAAAAATGAGCATAAAGTAAATAACTCACATACAATTAAAGTTGCTACACACCAATCGAA